>NZ_BAAGGY010000007.1:0-130061 GCF_054658635.1 Agathobaculum sp. TL06 | reverse complement strand
GAATTAACGCCTGCTATCGTCAATGAGTTTGTAAAGAAAATCATTGTTCACGCGCCGGATAAGTCCAGCGGACACCGCAGACAGAAGATTGAAATTGTCTGGAACTTTATCGGGGAACTGGAACAGGACGAGAACAAGCAAACGGTTGGAAGGCAAAGAAAAGGCAGAACGGCATAGCCTTTTGACTATGCCGCCCTGCGGTAATACAATTACTTCCTTATGGGTATGCGCGTTTAGGGAAACACGCTTTTTTATCGCCTTATCCGCGTTCGTCCAGATTTTTGTATACCACGGATTTGCAGAGCGGCTTGTAAGCCGGACGGATGATCTTGCCGCCCGTGGTGACCTCCTCCAGGCGGTGCGCCATCCAGCCGACGATACGCGCGGTTGCAAACAGCGGCGTATACAGCGACTTCGGCAGGCCGAGCATTTTATACACCAGGCCGGAATACATGTCCACATTGGCGCACATGGGCTTGTCGCTGCCTTTTTTCTCCGCGAAAATGGCCGGCGTGAGCTTTTCGACCAGCTCGATCAGGTCCATTTCCCGACTGAAGCCCTTGCTCTCCGCCAGGGGGCGCGCGGCTTTTTTGAGCGCCACCGCGCGCGGGTCGCTCAGCGTATAGATGGCGTGGCCCATGCCGTAGATCAGGCCGGACCCGTCGCCCGCCTCCCCGTCCAAAATCTTGCAGAGGTAGTCCGCGACCGCGCCCTCGTCCGTCCAGTCGCTGATGTTTTCTTTCATCTCCTCAAACTGCCGCACGACGCGCAGGTTGGCGCCGCCGTGCCGCGGCCCCTTGAGCGCGGAAACCGCCGCCGCGATCGCGGAATAGGTATCCGTACCCGACGAGGAGGTGACGCGCACCGTGAAAGAGGAGTTGTTGCCGCCGCCGTGCTCGGCATGCAGGATCAGGCAGCGGTCGAGCAGCTTGGCCTCGTCGTCCGAATACTTGCCGTTCGGCCGGACCAGGTGCAGGATGTTTTCCGCCGTGGAGCGGTCGGGGTCGGGTACATGCAGGAACATGGAATCCCCGTCGAAATACCGGCGCTTGGCCTGATACGCATGCGAGATGATGACCGGAAACTTGGCCATCAGGCTGATGCCCTGCCGCATGATGTTTTCGACCGTCGTCTCGTCCGGATTGGGGTCGTAGGAGTAAAGCGCGAGCGTGGCGCCCGCGAGCTTGTTCATAATGTCCCGACTCGGCGCGCGCATAATCATATCCTCGGTAAAATTATCGGGCAGCGCGCGCTCCAGGCCGATCGAGTGCTGGAATTCGTCCAGCTGGCGGCGGGTGGGCAGCGCGCCGCACATCAGCAGGTAGCCGACCTCCTCAAACCCGAAGCGGTCCTCTTGCTCCAAGCCGTGGATCAGGTCGTACACATTATAGCCGCGGTAGGTCAGGCGGCCCTCGATCGGCTCGCGCTCGCCCTCGTTGAGTATGTAGCCGTGAACGTTGCCCAGGCGGCTCGCGCCGACCAGGACGCCCGTGCCGTCCGCGTTGCGCAGGCCGCGCTTGATGCGGAAGCGGGTATACAGATCCGACGGGATCTGGTTATGCAGACGGAAGCTCTCGCTGAGCTCCTGCAAAAGCGCTGGGTTGACAAAGGACGGCTGTGTCGTCATATCGGGCTTGCTCCTTCCGCTTGAATCGTTCATTATGCATATATTTTACTCCTGTCCTGCAAAAATGTCAAATACCGTCGCTTGTTGAAACCCACAAAAGCGTATTTTATCCCTTTTGCCCGCTTGTTCAATATGCTTGTACGCAAGTGTCCCGCCCGTATTGTGCAACATTCTTTCCCACGCTGAATCAGGAAAAACCCGTTTCCCGTCCGGCCCGCAGGGCGGCCGCATGAAAAAACAGGAAAGCGCCCGCAGGCGCTTTCCTGTTACCGGCGGCGTCAGAATATTGCGACCGTCGTGCCGACCGGAATATTGTTGTAAATCCACCAGATATCGCTCTTATACATGCGCACGCACCCGTGCGAGATCGGATAGCCCGCGCTGTAGTCATATTCGGTATCCGTTCCCGGATAGCACAGGCGCGAATGGAAGGCATAGCCTGTTCCCGGATAGAAGCCGACCACCGGCCGCACGGTATAGGTGCTGGTCGTCCAGCCGCCCGCGGACTTGTAGGAAACCGTGGTCAGGCCGGTCGGGGTCGGGGAGCTGGCCGCGCCCGTGCCGACCAGGAAGGATTTAATCAGCTTCCAGTTGCCCTTCGAGCCTTCAAACACATTGACATGCTGATAGGCGCGGTTGATCCAGAGCAGGTATTTGGTGTTGCTCGAATAGCCCTTCGCGTTGACCCAGACCTCTTTTTCATAGGTCTCATAGTCGTTATTGACCGCATAGGCCGTGGTGTAGTTGCCCCGATAGGTGGAGGACACCAGATTCAGCACGCGGTTGACATCCCGCTGGTAATACCATTCGTCCGAGTAATTCTCGATCGGCACGGTCTTTTCCGCGTACAGCTCCTCGGTTTCGCCGGTGGAGGGGTTATCGTAGGTCAGCCGGAAGCCGATCGTTACGCTGGTCTCCATATCCTTGGTAAAGGTGAAATAGGTCGTGTGGCTGGAGGTCTTGTCCGCGGTCAGCGCAAACCGGCTGTTGCGGTACGCCTCCAACGGCTGGCCGTTCTGATACCACTGGGCCGAGCAGAGCTTTTCCTCGCTCACGCCCGTGAAGCTGACCTTGGTCAGCAGCGAACCGCCCGCCTTGACCGAAGCCGGCACGTCCATTTCGATTGTGACGCCCGACAGGCCTGGGTCGATGTTTTCGATCTTGGAGTCCGCGCTGAGCGAAACCTCGCAGTCCACGGCGCGGATATCGACCGATTCCGCTTTCCCTTTGCCGTCTACCTTGGTGCCGACGCCCGCAACCAGCAGCGTCTCCACCTTTTTATTCAGGGTCAGCGTGTTGCGCGCCGCGCCCGCGTTGACCGATACCGCGCGCACCGCGCCGTCCACCACGATGGTGTTGCCGCTGCCGGTGACGGTGAGCGTGTCCGCTTGCATGCCGGACAGGTCGATCGTGCGGTTCGAGGCGGTGATTTCGATGTTAGTCGTCTCGCCCTGGCAGGCTACCGCGCCGCCAGTACCCGCGATCACCAGCGTATCCGCGTGCGAATCGTCCCGCAGCGTCACCTCGGCCGTACCCGCCGGATCGACGGCAAGGACGGACAGCGCGGTGTCCTTCGAGGCGGTCAGCTTGACCGCCTCCGCGCCCTTGAGCACGACGCGGCCGTCCGCCGTCACGCCCGAGAGCGTCACTTCCTCTGTGCCGCAGGCGAACACACGGTCGCCCGCCGGCGCGGAGCCGGACAGCTCGACCGTGCTGCCGGTCAGCAGCGCGCCGCCGGTCAGCGCGGACAGGTCCGCGTCCTCAGTCGGGAAGTGGGGGACGATGCGCAGCAGCATGGTCACGAACTGCGCGCGGGTCAGCGCGCCGGACGGCGCAAGCGTGGTTTCGGTGTCGCCGTTGACGACTCCCGCCGCGACCAGCGCCGCGGCCGCCTGCTTCTGCTCCACGGTCATGGAGGCGGTATCCGTAAAGGCGTCCAGCACATCGGACGCGGCTTCCGCCCTGTCATAGGCAAACGCGCGCGCAAGCAGCACAAACGCCTCCGCGCGGGTCGCGGCAGCGTCAAAATTCCGGCTGTCGTCCGCGCCGATCAGCCCCAGATGGATCGCTTTTCCCAGATCGGCCGCATACCAGGCGTTCTGCGGCACGTTTTTCAGGCCCGCGGTATCGTCCTGCACCGACGCGCCGAGCGTCCGGTTGAGGATGACGATGGCCTCCGAGCGTTTGACCGGATTGTCCGGCAGCATTTTCCCGTCCACGCCGTTGAGCAGCCCCAGCTCGACCGCGCGTTCCAGCTCTGCGGCCGCCCAGTGGCCCGCGATATCGGGGAAGGACGGCTCGGCCGGCTCCTCCGGCACAGCGGGCTGGCCGGATGCGTCGGTCAGCGTGAGCGCAACGGGCAGCTCGCCCGCCATGATGCGGGCGGCGAGCAGCTTGGCCGCGTCCAGATCCAGGCCGCCGGTGACGGTCAGCAGGCCGTCGTCCGCAGCGTAGGCCGCGGTCTCGCCCACCGCTTCGCCGTCCAGCGTGACGGCGAGCGCGTCCTCCTCATCCAGCACGGAGAGCGCGTCCTGCGCTTCGTCGGACAGGGTGAGCTGTAAGTACGCCGCGCCGTCGTCGCCCTCGGCGGCCTGTCCAGCCTCGGCGGCGGTCACGTCCGCGCCTGTCAGGGCGATGCCGCCCTCCGCGTCCGCGATGCGCAGCGCGTTTGGCAGGGCGAGGAACGCGGCCAGCCCGTCCGGCGCGTCCGCATCCGCGGGCAGCGTGACGGTCAGGCTGGTCCGGTCGTCCGCGAGCGAAACGGCCGCGCCGTCCAGGCCGAGCTGCGTTACCCGCTGCACGAGCACAGCTTCCAGCTGCGACGCCAGCGCGTCATCCACGGCTTGTACGCCGTCCGGCAGCGTGACCGCAAAGGTCAGCGTGATCGGCGGGGCCTCCTCCTCCGGCGCCGGATCGGCGCCCGCGGCAAAGGCAGTCGTAAAAAGCAGGACCGCGGCCAGCAGGCCGCTCAAAACACGTCTTTTCAAGGTAATGCTTCCCCCTGTATGAACCGTAATATCTTCATTTTACGGTTGACCGGCGGGCTTGTCAAGCGAAAGCGCGGTTTCAGTTTCGCTACAATGCGCATTTCCCCCGTATTTCTCCCCATGCCCCGCCCCGCTGGGGGCGGGCGTCCGCTGGAAAGGCCTCCGTTTTTTCCCGTCCGCCCCGCCGGAACCCCAACCCACCCCCGTCCGTCCAACGCAGAGGGAGGTTTACAACCCTTTTTCCCCGTGCTATACTTAAAGTGTATTGAATCGTATCGTTTCAGAGGAGGAACCCACCTATGCTTTGCAAGAACTGCGGCAAGGAGCTGCCCATCGCGGGCAAATTCTGTCCTTTCTGCGGCGCGCCCGTCGAGCAGGCCGGCGTGAACGACGAAACCGCCGTTTTCACCACCCTGCCGGAGGAGCTGAACGGCCCGATCGACACCTCGGCCTTTGACGCCGCCATGCGCGACGCGCACCCCGCGGCCGGCGGCGCGGCGTCTTCCGACCCGCTCGGCGCGACCGACCCGCGCGCCCCCGCACCCGACGAGCTGCCGCCCATCGACGTGCCGCCCGTCCGCCGCGCGTCGGGTACGCCGGACGTTCCGCACACCACGCGCTTTGAGCGCCGCGGCGAGCCGGACTACCGCCCCTACCGCAAGCCCAGCAAGGGCAAAAAGGGCGCGGTGATCGCCCTGGTCGTCGTCCTGGTGCTGGCCCTGATCGGGGGCGGCGTCTGGTTTTTCCTGTCCCGCCAGCCGGACGAAAACCTTACCCTTGCGGAAAAGTACATGAACCGCGGCGATTTCGACCAGGCGCTCGAATACTACCTCGCCGCGCAGGCCGAGGCCAAGGACCCGTCCACGCTGGACGCGACCATCCAGCTTCTGCGCGATTATCAGGACGCGCAGGATTACATGGACAACGGCCAGTACACCGAAGCGGTCGCCGCCCTCAAGCAGCTGCAGAACCGCGTCACCGATCCGGACTCCACGCTGTACGCCGCGATCGAGGAAATGATCCAAAAGGCGCAGACCGCGCAGGCCGACAACCAGTTCGCCGCGGATATCCAGGAGGCGCAGAGCTACCTGAGCGATCAGAAATATGACGCGGCCGCGGGCAAGCTGGATTCGCTCGCCGCGGACGACACCCTGACCGACGACCAGAAAAAGCAGGTCGAGGACCTGCAAAAGCAGCTGACCGAGGCACAGGCGGCCGCCCAGCGCCAGGAGGAGACCCAGCAGCAACAGGCGCAGCAAAAGCAGTCGTTCAGCAGCCGCATCGACGAGCAGGAGGCAAACGACCAGAAGATCTCCGCCGCCGCGACGCCGGAGGAGGAGCTGGAGCTGACCTCCACCTCGTTCGAGGCCTGGGACACCCTGCTCAGCGAGATGTACGACTATCTGGCGACCGTCCTCAACGCGGACCAGTACGCCTCCGAGGAAGCCAGCTATAAGACCTGGGTGGAGGAGCGCGACAAGGGCGCGGAAAACGCCGCCGCCCAGAGCGAGGACGAGACCGCGGGCCAGCTCGCCGCGGCCAGCTTCAAGCAGAGCTATACCAAGGCGCGCTGCTACAAGCTGCTCGACCTGATGTAAGCGGAAGCATCCGCCGCCGGGAGGCCATTTACGGCCTCCTGGCTTTTTTTCTGCGGCATTTTATGGTATACTGGCCTGGTAAGGGGGAAAGATGATCGATGGAGTACTGCAAACGCTTTCTGCGGGTGCTGCTGGTGTTCGTGCTGGCAAATCTCGCGCTGCTGGAAACGCTGGCGCCGCCGCCCGACTGGCTGACGCTGCCGCTGCTGTTCGGCCTGCTGGCGTGCTATCTTTGGTTCCATATCCGTCCGCGGCGCGCCAAGGGGGCGACGCGCCGCCTGCGCGCGCTGCTCGGCGGCTACGAGCTGCTGCTTGTGGCATTTTTCGTGATCCTGGCGGAAATGGCGTTTTACCCGCTCCTGCTGGCGACGGGCGCGCTGCGCCGCGCGGTTCCGGCGCTGGCCGCCGCGCCGGACTGGGTGTTCCTTGCCGCGAACCTGCTGCTTTTCGTGCCGCTGGTGGGCGCGCTGCTCGTCAACGGCTTTTTCCGCGTGCTGCTCACCTCCAGGCATCTGCGCGTGGTCTGGCGGGTGCTGTTCCTGCTGTGCTGGTGGGTGCCGCTTTTCAATCTGTATCTGTTCTACCGCGTGCTCAAAGCCGTGCGGCATGAGTATTATTTCGAGCTGTCCCGCCTGGAAAACGAGGCCGTCCACGCGGAAAACCGCGACTGTGAAACGCGCTACCCGATCGTGCTGGTTCACGGCATCTTTTTCCGCGACTGGCAGCTGGTCAACTACTGGGGCCGCATCCCGCGGGCGCTGACCCGCTGCGGCGCGACCATCTTTTACGGCGGGCAGCAGTCCGCCCTGCCCGTGGCGCAGAGCGCCGCCGAGCTGGCGGAACGCCTGCGGGCCGTCCTGCAGGAAACCGGCGCGGAAAAGGTCAACCTGATCGCCCACTCCAAGGGCGGACTGGACAGCCGCTACGCGATCACCCGCCTGGGGCTTGCGCCGCACGTCGCGTCCCTGACCACGGTCAACACCCCGCACCGCGGCTGCATCTTCGCGGAGGAGCTGCTGCGCACCCTGCCGAAAGGCGTGATCGCCTGGATGGAGCGCCGGTACAACGGCCTGTTCCGCACGCTCGGCGACGCCTCGCCGGATTTCCTCGGCGGCGTGCGCGACCTCACACGGGAGAGCTGCCTGCGCTTTAACCGCGAAACGCCCGACCAGGAGGGCGTGTTTTACCAGAGCGTGATGAGCACGATGCGAAAGCCGTCGAGCGCAGGCTTCCCGCTCAACCTGACCTGGCATCTGGTACGCAAATACGACCGCGAGGCAAACGACGGGCTGGTTGCCCGCTCCTCCGCGGAATGGGGGCATTTCCTCGGCAATCTCTCCGCGTCCGGCCGGCGCGGCGTGTCGCATGGCGACGTGGTGGACCTGATGCGCGAGGACATCCCCGGCTTTGATGTGCGCGAATTTTACATCGGGCTGGTCAAGGGGCTGAAGGAAAAAGGGTTCTGAAAAAAGAGGAGGAGCGTTTCGCTCCTCCTCTTTGCTTTTTACGCCTCCTCCGGCCGGCCGGACAGCAGCAGCCCGAGCGCAAGCCCGACCAGGCCCGGCAGCACCCAGCCGAAACCGAGCGGCGCAAGCGGTATTTTTTCCAACAGCGCTGTGACGCACGGGATAGATACGCCCGCCTGCGCGAGCGCTGCGGCCACGCTCTGTACGCTCACAAAGCCGATAGCGAGCGGATAGACCAGCCGCCGCCGGTGCAGGCCGGATACGAACGACAGCAGGATCAGCGCGAGCGCCGCGGGATAGATCGCGTTCAGGACCGGCGTGGACAGCTTGAGGATGCCCGCCAGACCGATATTGGAAATGACCATGCTGACCGCCGCGAAAAAGACGACCCACATCCGGTAAGAGACGCGCGGCAGCAGGCCGTGGAAATACTCGCTGCAGCAGGACAGCAGGCCGATACAGGTGTTCAGGCACGCGATCACAAAGATCGCCGCCAGCAGCACGCTGCCCGGCGCGCCGAACAGTGCGGAAACCATGCGCGTCAGCGTGTCCGCACCGGTTTCGCCGCTGGGGAACGCCGCGCCGGAAAGCGCGCCCACATGCGCGAGCATGGAATAGATCGCCAGCAGCAGCGCGCCCGCGACCCAGCCCGCACGGATCGTGCCGCGCACGACCTGCTTCTCCTCCTCAATACCCCTGGCGCGGATGTTGAGCGCGATCACCGCGCCGAAATTGAGCGCCGCAATCGTGTCCATGGTCTGATACCCGCCGAGGAAGCCCTCGACCGCGGGCAGGGAGGCATACGCCGCTTCGGGCGCGCCGTAGTGCGCGGCGACCGGCCTGGCCACACAGCCCAGGAACAGCGCCACGATCAGCACGATCAGCGTCGGACAGAGCAGCTTGCCCAGGCGGTCGGTCAGCTTTTCCGGCCGCAGCGCGACCAGCAGCGCCACGGCAAAAAACACGGCCGAGTAGCCTGCCTGCCGCGCGCTCCCGCCGCCAATCAGCGGCGCGACCATCTCGAACGAGGTGCTCGCCGTGCGCGGTATGGCAAGCCCCGGCCCGATCGACAGGTACACCAGTAGCGTGAACACCGCCGCAAAGGCCGGATGCACCCGCCCGGCCAGACGGCGCAGGCCGTCCGCCTTCGCCACCGCGATCACGCCCAGCACCGGAAAACCGATCGCACTGAGGATAAAGCCCGCCATGGCCGGCCAGGTGTTCGTACCCGCCTGCGCGCCGAGGAAGGGCGGGAAAATCAGGTTGCCCGCCCCGAAGAACATGGAAAACAGTGTAAACCCAACCAACAGCAGATTTTTCCCGCGCAGCCGCTGCATAAGCCTCCCCCTTTTCCCGCTTTTCATAAACCTTATTATACTATGTCCCCCATTTCCGCGCAAATACGCACGCTAACACGGCAAAGCGGTAAAATAAAAGGAGGCGCGCTGGCAAGCGCGCCTCCGGAAAACCGCGGGTTTATTTTTTTGTGATATCCTCGCCGTGCGCCGCCCGGGCGACAATGCCGGACAGGAACAGCAGCGCGATCAGGTTGGGGAACACCATCAGGCCGTTGAACAGGTCGGACAGGTTCCACACCAGATCCACCTGCAGCGCCGAGCCGATGATGATGCACACCACGACGATCGCCGCGTAGACCTTGGTGGCCTTCTGGCCGAACAACGCCTTGACGTTGGTCTCACCGAAGAAGTACCAGCCGATGATGGTCGAGAACGCGAAGAACAGCATGCACACCGCCACGAACGCGTTGCCGACCGAGCCGAGCGTGACGTTGAACGCCGCCTGCGCCAGCTCGGTACCCTGCAGGCCGTCCGGCGCGCCGGACTGGAGCTGGCCCGAGGTCAGGATAACCATAGCGGTGAGCGTAAGTACGATAAAGGTGTCGATGAACACCGAGACAATCGCGATCTCGCCCTGGTCCTGCGGCTTTTCGACCTTGGCCAGCGCGTGCGCGTGCGGGGTGGAGCCCATACCGGCCTCGTTGGAGAACAGGCCGCGCGCCACGCCGTAGCGCATCGCCTCGCGCACGGTGATGCCGACCGCGCCGCCCAGAATCGCCTGCGGGTCGAACGCCGCCACGAAAATGGACTTGAGCGCGGGGAGGATCGCCGCGTGGTTGACGCACAGGATGCCGATGCAGCCGATCATGTAAAAGATCGCCATGACCGGCACGACCTTTTCGGTGAACGCCGCGATGCGGCCCACGCCGCCCAGGAAGATGAAGCCCGCGATTACCGCGCAGATCACGCCGATCACGACCTGGGGCGTGCCGAACGCGGTCTTGAACGCCACGCTGATCGAGTTGGCCTGCACCATGTTGCCGGTGAAGCCCAGCGCAAAGATGATCGCCAGCGAGAAGAAGCCCGCCAGGAACTTGCCGAAGCCGCCCTGGAAGCGCGCCCTGATGTAGTAGATCGGGCCGCCGGTCACATGGCCTTCCTTATCCACGGTCTTGTACTTCTGCGCAAGCACGGCCTCGCCGTAGATGGTGGACATGCCGAAGAACGCGGAAAGCCACATCCAGAAGATCGCGCCCGGGCCGCCCGAGTACAGCGCGGTGGCCGCGCCCGCGATGTTGCCCGTGCCGACCTGCGCCGCAATCGCGGTGGTGAGCGCCTGGAACGGGCTCATGCCGTCCTTGCCCGCCTTTTCGCCCTTGAGCGAGAAGTTGCCGAACAGCCGCTTCCAGCCCGCGCCGAACTTGCGCACCTGCACAAAGCGCGTGCGGATGGTGAAAATGACGCCCGTGCCGACCAGCAGATACAGCAGCACGCTGTTCCACACGATGTCGCTGACCTTGCTTACCAGACCAGCCAGTTGATCCATTGACATTGTCTTACAATCCCCTTTTTCTTTCCGCGGCAAACAAAAAAGCCAGAACCCCCAAGGGTTCCGGCTCACAGAAAACAAACGGACATCGCGCCGCGCGCAAAGCGCCGACCCGTACCCGATCAGTCCCCAAACTCTGTCCTTTTGCCTGAGAGATTGGCGCGCGGCCCCCAGCCGCACGCGTTGCACCTTCGGCAGCCCCCTGCGGGGCGTTCTCCAGAGCCGCATCCGTTTACAGTCCTCATCCGGAAAACCGGACGCCTGAGAGTTTTGCTCCTTCGGCAAGCCGCGCGGCTTTTTCCTGCAAACTTCGTTTGTCGCGATATAATCTTGGAATATCAGTGTATCATTTCGCGGGGCATCTGTCAAGCGCGGTCCCCTGCGCTCCCTTTTTACATTTGGACTGATAGGCTTCAACTCCATCATTTTCACTAAATTCACTGCTCGACCGATACAAGGCTCGAAAAGAACCAAAGGCAACTTCGGCATCTTTTCATACGTTGAAAGAAACACTAAAGTATTGTAAAATAAATGATACAAAAGATACAGAACGACAGTTCAAGTTAAGGAGGTCTATATGAAGAAGATTATTTATTATCTAATAGCATCGGTTTTCCTCATGTTTATTTTACCGTGGCTTGCTGTTACATTAGTACCAAATGACGCTGGAATGATTACCACTGTTTTTTTGCTTTTTACTGTTAATCCTATTTATTCTATAATCGTTGGCGTATTTGCAGGCAAGAATGTTAAAACTTTATGGTGGCTGCCAATTGTTACAATTATCATTTTCTTAGCAGGTACATGGACATTCTTTGAAATGGGTGAGCCGGCGTTTTTATTGTATGGCGGATGTTATCTCTTAATTAGCATTATTGCAATGTTGGTTAGTGCATTTGCGAATAAAGAAAAAGTTAAGTCCCAACCTGTTAAATAAAACACAATTATATCATAAAAGCTCCGCCTATTCAAAGGGTGGAGCTTTTTCTGTGCATTTCGATGAAGAAATTATTCGGTAAGCCTAGATCAGTCCAAAGGGTAAAAGGGAGCCTCTGCCCTCCGTTCTTTCATTTCGCTTTATGAATTTCAGCTCCATCCATTTAACGAGTGCATTATCAGGTAAGCTGGAATCCGTCCAATTGGGAAAAAAACAGTCGAAAGGAAAAATATTCAGCAGCCTCCGAAACGAAGCCCGCGGCCGCACGGCGTTTTTCCAGCGGGAAGGGGCGGAAAACGGCTGAAAGCCCCGTTTTTTACCGTCCGTTCACGCTTCGCTTGACAAGCCGTGCTATAATATATAGGTTATCAACCCAAGTTCCCTGAAGGGAGGAAACCAAACATGACCGACGCTTTACAGCGCCTTCTGGATACGCTGACCGGCTTTCTGGCGGAAAACCCGCTCGTCGGCGCGTGGTACACAACGGTCGTCCGCTTCGTGTTCCCGCTGCTGGCGCTGATGATCCTGGTCGGCGCGATCCGCTCGCTGTGGAAGGTCAAGCATCCGGACGAGGTCTGGGGCTATCTCGGCATGGCCAACGGCGTGCGCCTGCCCATCACCCACTGGGAAAACATCATCGGCCGCGCGCCCGCGTGCGACGTGCAGCTCGAATACCCCTCAGTGTCCCGCCAGCACGCCGCGCTCATCCGCGAGGACGACGGCTCGTGGACGGTATACGACCTCGGCTCCAAGGGCGGCGTCAAGGTAAACGACCTGCCGGTGGACGAATACGCGGTCGTCGAGGACGGGGATACGCTCTCGTTCGGCGGCATCCCGACCATGCTGGTGCCGATCTCGGCCGAGGAAAAGCGCGAGCAGATGGCCGAGCGCCGCGTGGAGGGCCGGCCGGCCGGCATGTGGGGCTCGCTTGTGCTGCTGACGCTGTTCCAGGTGCTGACCGCGCTGCAGCTCATCGTTGCCGCGGGCGAGGACGCCTCCGTTACCGTCCCGCTCACGTTCCTCACATTCACGGCCGTGTGCTGGGGCTATTTTATCGTGCTGCGCTCGTTCCGGCGCATCGGCTTTGAGATGGAGACTATCGCCTTTTTCCTGTGTACGCTGTCGCTGGCCGTGACCGGCTCGACCGTGCCGGACGAATGCCCCAAGCAGCTCATCGCCATCCTGATGGGGCTGGCGATCTTCCTGATCCTCGGCTTTTTCCTGCGCGACCTGACCCGCGCGCAGCGGGTGCGCTGGATCATGGGCGCGGCTGCGGTCGGCATGCTGGTAATCACGCTGCTGATCGGGTCAAGCGAGGGCGGCGCCAAAGCATGGATCCGGCTGGGCGGCCTGTCGCTCCAGCCCTCCGAGCTGGCCAAAATCTGCTATATCTTCGCGGGCGCGGCCACACTCGACCGCCTGTTCAACAAGCGCAACCTGTGGCTGTTCATCGGCCTGACCGGCATCTGCGGCGCGTGTCTGGCGCTGCAGAACGACTTCGGCACCGCGCTGGTGTTTTTCGTCACCTTCCTGGTCATCGCCTACCTGCGCTCGGGCGACTTCGCGACGCTCGGCCTGATCTGCGGCGGCTGCTTTGCGGGCGGCATGCTGCTGCTCACCATCAAGCCGCACGTTGCGGCGCGCTTTGCCTCCTGGGGCCATATCTGGGAGGATGTGTACGGCGCGGGCTTCCAGCAGACCCACACGCTGACCGCCGCCGCTTCGGGCGGCATGATCGGCGTGGGCGCGGGCAAGGGCTGGCTCTCCGGTCTGGCCGCGGCGGACACGGATATCGTGTTCGGCATGCTGTGCGAGGAGTGGGGGCTGGTGATCGCCGTGCTGACCGTGCTGTGCATCATCACGCTGGCCGTGTTCGCGGTGCGTGCCTGCCGCGCGGGACGGTCGAGCTTTTACACAATCGCGGCCTGCGCCGCGACCAGCCTGCTCGTGTTCCAGACCTGCCTGAACGTATTCGGCGCGGTGGATATCCTGCCGTTCACGGGCGTGACCCTGCCGTTTGTCTCGAACGGCGGCTCGTCCATGCTGTCCGCGTGGGGCATGCTCGCCTTTTTGAAGGCCACGGACACGCGCCAGAACGCTTCGTTCGCGGTCCGGCTGCCCAGCCGGCGCGAGCTGCGCGGGGAGGTGGATTGAGTGCGGAAAATCGAAAAACGCGGCGTGTTCTGCCTGATCCTCGCGGCCCTGCTGGGCGTCGGGCTGCTGTTGTTCTGCTTCCGTTTCGTGGTGGATGGCGGCGACTGGGCCTCCTATCCCTATAACCGCCACCTGTACAGCAATTCCGGCCAGCTCAAGGGCGGCACCATCCTCGATCGGGACGGCGACGTGCTTTCCTCGCTGGATGAAAACGGCAACCGCACCTATTATCCGGACAGCGCCGTGCGCCGCGCCACCCTGCACGCGGTCGGCGATCCGGCCGGCAACATCGGCGCGGGCGCGCTGACCGCATTCGCGGACAAGCTTTCCGGCTATAACCTGCTGACCGGCGTGTATTCTCCGCTCGGCACGGGCAACAACCTGTACCTGACGATCGACGCCTATCTCAACAATATCGCCTATCAGGCGCTCGGCGGCATGAACGGCACGGTGGGCGTGTACAACTATAAGACGGGCGAGATCCTGTGCATGGTATCCACGCCGTCGTTCGACCCCGCCGACCCGCCGGCCATCGATCCGGACGACCCCTCGTGGGAGGGTGTGTACGTCAACCGCCTGCTGTCCGCGAACTCCATCCCCGGCTCGATCTTCAAGGTGGTCACGCTCAACGCGGCGGTCGAGAACCTGCCCGACCTGTTTTCCCGCACCTGGAACTGCACCGGCTCGGTCGAGATCGGCGGCGATACGGTCACCTGCCCGTATGCACATGGGCAGATGGACATTGAGGATGCGCTGGCGAACTCCTGCAACGGCGTGTTCGGCCAGCTCGCGGTCGAGCTGGGCGGGAAGACCATGCAGAAATATACGGATGCGGCCGGCCTGACCACCGCCATACGGGTGGACGGCATCCGCACCTCGGAGGGCCGCTTCAACTTTGACGGAAACGACAACCAGCTCGCCTGGGCGGGCGTCGGCCAGGGCGAGGATACCATGTGTCCGATCAATATGATGCTGTATATGGGCGCAATCGCCAACGGCGGCAAGGCCGCCCTGCCGCGCCTGATCGAAAAAACCACCACGGACTACGGTTTGCCGACCGGCCTTTACTTCGCCCATAAGTCGGATAAGCTGATCGACGCGGACACCGCGGATACCATCGCGGATATGATGCACAACAACGTAATCGAAACCTATGGACAGGACCGCTTCCCGGGCATGGACATCTGTGCCAAGTCCGGCACGGCCGAGGTCGGCGGGGGCAAGACCCCGAACGCCTGGTTCACCGGCTTCCTGCGCGACGAGGCAACCCCTTATGCGTTCATCGTGCTGGTGGAAAACGGCGGCGGCGGCTCGTCGGTCGCGGGTACGGTGGCCTCTCGGGTGCTGACCGCGGCGGTCGAAAAGGGCTATTAACCTCCCGCAGCGGACGGACATACGGATAGGAAAAAACACAGGGGCGCCGAAAGCACATGACATGCTTTCGGCGCCCCTTGCCGTTCCCCTCACCGTCCCGCGGCGACGGGCAGCGCCCGTCCCATGCGGCGGCAGGGCGCAGGCTTTTTCCGGCGGCGCAGCGCGCGGCCTGCGAAAAACAGCAGCGCGGCGCATAAGATAGAAAAGGCCAGCCCGCCGGCCGAAACCGCGCCTGCGTCCGACGCCCCCGCCGCCAGGAACAAGATCGCGCCCCCCGCCGCCTGCAGGGCGCCGCCCAGTCTTTTTTTCATCCGGTATCCCTCCGCTTCCTTTTGATGGCTTCAGTATAGCGGATTGCTTGTCCGTTAAAACGGACTTTCCCACAGGGGCGGCAATTTTGCGGCAGGCGCGGCCGGAATACGCCTTTTTGTCACGCTTTTTCCACATACGTCAATTTAACTATTGTTTTCCTATTCAAACAGACGAACATATAGTCAAACTGCTCAAAAATCCCTTTGAAATTTGTCCATCCAAATTGCTCCACCGTCTTGACGAAAATATTTTCACTTTGTATAATAAAAATGAAAACAATACCGATAGGAGGATGACAGTATGCTCGACCAGGTCAAAGGCGGGTTGATCGTATCCTGTCAGGCGCTGGAAAACGAACCCCTGCACTCCTCGTTCATCATGGGGCGCATGGCGCGCGCGGCGGCCGAGGGCGGCGCCGTAGGCATCCGCGCCAACACAGCGGCTGATATCAACGAAATCGCCAAAAACACCGACCTGCCGGTCATCGGCATCGTCAAGCGGGACTACGAGGGTTCCCCCATCTATATCACCCCCACGCTCCGCGAAATAGAAGAGCTGGCCGGAACGGGCTGCGCCATGATCGCGTTTGACGCGACCGACCGCCCCCGCTATCAGGGCGAGGCGCTCGAGGACTTTTTCCAGAAAGCCCGCGCCGCCGCGCCCGGCAAGCTGCTGATGGCGGATATCGCCACGCTGGAGGAGGCGGTCCGTGCGGAGCGGCTCGGCTTTGACTGCGTTTCCACCACGCTCATGGGCTATACCGCCCAGTCCGAGGGACACAACATCGCGGACGACGATTTCGCCCGTCTCAAGGCCATTCTCGCCGCGGTACATATTCCGGTCATCGCGGAGGGCCACGTCGATACGCCGGCCAAGGCGCGCCGCTGCATCGAGCTGGGCGCGCACGCGGTGGTCACCGGCGGCGCGATCACCCGTCCCCAGCTGATTACCAAAGCCTTTACCGACGCGATCTACGCAACGTAAAGCGGGCGCGAAAAAAGAGCGCCGGAGCGCTCTTCCGATTCAGAAATTCCGGTGGAACAGGGTATACAGCGCGCGGTCGCGGTTTTCCCTGCATTTCGGGTCCTCCAGCAACCGGTAGGTGATCGCATCGATCAGGAACACCAGGGGCATCTGGGAATTGATGAATTTCTCGTCCCCTACCTGCCCGATGTCCCCGGCCAGCAGGATGGCGTCCGCCATTTTCGCCAGCTCGGTGCGGCTGCTCTGCGTGAGCAGACAGATCTGCACGCCCGCCGATTTCGCAATTCGGCACGCGCTGACCACCTCGGGCGTTTCGCCGGAGTTGGACACCGCGATAATCAGGTCCTTCGGCGAGAACAGGCTGGACTGCACGCGCATCAGGAACGTATCGGTCATCACGCTTGAGGTAAAGCCCATCTGCACCAGCCGCATGTTGAACTCGCTCGCGGTCAGGCCCGAGCTGCCCAGGCCGAAGATCAGGATTTTATCCGCCTGGTGGATTCGGTCGACAAACGCGTCCAGGTCCTCGGGCTGCACCAGCTCGCAGGCCGCGTCCAGCGTGCGCTCGTAATAATGGTCGATGCGGCGGATGGTCTGGTCGGGCGTCTGGCCCGGCGTCCCCTCGGCCGCCAGCAGGGTCTGGAACTCGATATAATTCCGGTAATCCAGCTTTTTGCAGAAGCGGGTCAGCGTGGAGTTGGACGTGCCGATGGCCTGCGCAAGCTCCTGGCTGGCGATCGACGCTGCCTGCTCCGGATGGGCGACGATATAAGCGGCGATCTTCTGTTCACTTTTGCTGAGCCGGAAGCCGAAAAACTGCAGCCGGTTTTGAAAACTCAGATCAGCCATGGTTTCCTCCTGAAGATAGTTTATTCTTTAACAATCATAGTATAACCGCCGCGATTTTGCAACAGGCAAACGCAAAAACACCGAAAAAAACGCGGCGCCGTCCCCCCAACCCCGTGGGCAAACCTTCCACAAAAAGGTCCAACATAGAAAAGGAGAATGCATCATGAACAAGAACCTCAAAGTAGGCGTCATCGGCTTCGGCCAGATGGGCCAGATCCATGCAGGCATTTACAACAAGCTGCCCGGCGTAGACCTCGTCGCGGTATGCGAATATAACGACGAGCGCCGCGCGGAAGCGGAAAAGGAGTACGGCTGCCAGACCTATAAGAACTATAAGGACCTGCTCGAAAATCCGGAGATCGACGCGGTTTCGATCGTCCTGCCCGACAACATGCACCGCGAGGCGGTCGAGATTGCGGTCGCCAACAAAAAGCACATCCTGCTCGAAAAGCCGCTCGCCAAGGAGCTGGCCGACGGCGAGGCGATGTACGAGATCCTCAAGGATTACGACAAGGTGTTCTCGCTGGGCTTCCTGCTCCGCTTTGACCCGCGCTTCAACATGATTAAGCAGCGCCTGGACGCCGGCGAGCTGGGCGACATCATCCATATGTACTGCCGTCGCAACAGCCCGATCGTCGGCCCCCGCCGCTACATCGGCGCGTCCGACCTGTCCATGCACGTCATGATCCACGATATCGACTATGTCAACTGGTTCATGGGCTGCAAGCCGGTCAAGGTGTTCGCCAAGGCCCGCAGCGTGCTGCTCAAGGAATACGGCATGGACGACGTGATCTATGCGCTCGTCACCTATGAAAACGGCGCGGTCGCGTGCCTTGAGGCATGCTGGGTGCTGCCGGAGAATTCGCCCACGATCATCGACGACAAGGTCGAGCTGGTCGGCACCAAGGGCGTGGCCTATGTCGACGCGTGTGACAACGGCGTGCGCTTCGTGACCGGCAGCGGCGTCCTGTATCCGGATTCCCGCCACTGGTACAACTGCAATGGCGCACCGTCCGGCGACCTGTCCGAGGAGATCATGGCCTTTATCGGCAACATCCTGAGCGGCACCAAGTCCATCATCACGCCGGAGGACGCCCTGAACACGCTCCGCGTGGTCGACGCGATCGAGCGCTCGATCGCGGAGGGCAAGGAGGTTTCCCTGTAAGCATTTCCCCGCGCTTTTCCACATAAAGAGAAACGGTAGAGACTCACTTCACGGATTTTAAGGAGGGCAAAAGAATGTCAGTACGAGTAAAGGTGCAGAAATTTGGTAGCAAGCTCAGCAGCATGGTCATCCCGAACCTGGGCGCGTTCATTGCTTGGGGCCTTCTGACCGCGGTCGGCATCGCCATCGACAACGACATGCTCCGCGGCTTCATCACCCCGATGCTCAACTACCTGCTCCCGCTCCTGATCGCGTTTGCGGGCGGCAAGATGGTCTATGACTACCGCGGCGGCGTGATCGGCACGGTCGCCACCATCGGCGTCATCATCGGCTCCAGCGTGACCATGTTCATCGGCGCAATGATCCTCGGCCCGCTTTCCGCCTGGATTCTCAAGCAGTTTGACAAGCTGATCGACGGCAAGATTCCGATGGGCTTCGAGCTGATCGTCAACAACTATTCGGTCGGCATCATCGGCGCGATCATCGCCGTGATCGGCTGCGTATGGCTCGGGCCGGCGATCGCCTCCCTGACCGGCGTGTTCGCCGCGGGCGTGGATTTCCTGGTGCAGAACAACCTGCTGCCGCTGACCGCTATCCTGATTGAGCCGGCCAAGCCGCTCTTCCTCAACAACGCCATCGGCCAGGGCATCCTGACCCCGATGGGTACGCTGCAGCTGGAAAGCCTGGGCAAATCCGTCCTGTTCCTGCTGGAATCCAACCCCGGCCCCGGCCTGGGCGTGCTGCTCGCTTACATGTTCTTCGGCAAGGGTTCTTCCAAGTCCTCCGCGTGGGGCGCTTCCATCATCCACCTGTTCGGCGGCATCCATGAGATATACTTCCCGTTCGTGCTGATGAACCCGATCCTCATCCTCCCGCTGATCGTCGGCGGCGCGTGCGGCACCCTGGTATTCACCATGCTGAACGTCGGCCTGGTCGGCGTTGCCTCCCCCGGCAGCATCATCTCCATCATGCTGATGTCCTCGCCCGGCGACCAGCTCAAGATCTGCCTGGGCATCCTGGTGGCGTGCGCAATCACGTTCGTGCTGTCCATCCCGCTGATTAAGCGCGCGGGCGGCGGCGACGACGCTTCGCTCAAGGAAGCGGCGCAGACCATGAACGAGCTGAAGGGCAAGAAGAGCCGCATTTCCTCCGTATTCGAGAGCATCGAAGACTTTGACTTCTCCAAGGTTACCCGCATCGCCTACGCCTGCGACGCCGGCATCGGTTCCTCCGCCATGGGCGCGACCGTGCTGCAGAAAAAGTGCAAGGCCGCCGGTCTGGACGACGTTACGGTATTCCACATCGCAATCGAAAACCTGCCGACCGAATGCCAGGTCGTCGTCACCCAGGAGCTGCTGCTCGACCGTGTCAAGGACGTGCAGAAGGACGCCTACTGCATCGCAGTGACCGACTTCATCAACGCGCCCCAGTATGACGAGCTGATCGAAAAGATCAAGCAGGCCCGCGAAAACAAGCAGTAACAGCCTGTAAGGGCGGCGCCGCCGCTGGTCCAGCGGCGGCGCTTCCTTTACCCGTTTATCGAAAAGAGAGTCAGTATGCTGAAAACGATTATCATGGATTTCGACGGCCTGATCGTCGATACCGAGGTCGTATGGTACCAGATCTATGTCGAATGGTTCCGTGTACACAAGCAGTACGACCTGTCCGTGCAGGAATTCCTGACCTGTGTCGGCTCCAACGCGGAGGACCTGTTCCGCAAGATGGACGCCAAGGGCATCCATGTGGACCGAGACGCGTTTGCGCAGGACACGCTGGCGCGCTTCATTGAGGAGAGCGGCCGCCTGCCGGCAAAGCCCGGCGTGGAGGACTTCCTGAAAAGCGCCAGGGAAAACGGCCTGTCGGTCGCGCTGGCGACCTCCTCCGGCCGCAAAAAGCCGACCGTACACCTCGAACGCCTGCACCTGATGCAGTATTTCGACCTGTTGGTCACGGCCGAGGACGTCGAACGCATCAAGCCCAACCCCGACCTGTTCCTCAAGGCGGCCGAAAAGCTCGGCTGCACACCGGCCGAGTGCCTGGTGGTTGAGGATTCGCTCAACGGTCTGCTGGCCGGCCGCAACGCGGACATGCGCGTGCTGGTCGTACCCAACGACGTGACCAAGTATTGTACCTTTGAGGGGCAGTACCGCCTGTGCGACTCGCTCGCGGAAGTGGACGTACCCTCGCTGATCGCAGAGTTTTAGGAGGAATCATTACCATGCTGTTAGAAAAGATCACGGCAAAGGATGTGCAGATCGGCCTTGCGGCCGCGGACTGGGAGGATGCGATCCGCCAGGCGGCGGCCCCCCTGCGGGACGCGGGCGATATCGAGCAAAGCTATATCGAGGGCATGATCGAATCCGTACACAAGAACGGCCCGTATTTCGTGCTGGCGAAGGGCCTGGCGCTGGCGCATGCGCGTCCGGAATGCGGCGCCAACCGTCTGGCGCTCGCTTTTTCCACGCTCAACCCGCCGGTATCGTTCGGCGCGGGCGACAACGATCCGGTCCGCCTGATTATCACCCTGGCCGCGACCGACCCTGACAGCCACATCGACCTGCTCGGCGAGCTGGCCGAAGTCCTGATGGACGACGGCCGCATGGAGCAGCTTTTCTCGGCCAAAACGCCGGAGGAGTTCTGCGCCCTGCTCGCCTGAACCGGCCGCCGGAAGGATGGATACGCAATGGTTCTATGCTTTGATATTGGCGGCACCTCGATCAAATACGGCGCCGCGCACGACCCCGGCGGGGAGATCGTTTTCTCCTCGCGCTGGGAAACGCCGACCGACGCCAAAACCCTGGGCGGCGCGGGCGTGGAGCGCAAGCTGCTCGACCTGATCGGCGGGCTGGCGGGAAAGTACAACCCGTCCGGCATCGCGGTCTCGACCGCCGGCATGGTGGACCACCGGACGGGTGCGATCCTGTACGCCAATGAAAATATCCCCGGTTATACAGGGCGCAACCTCAAAACCGCGGTCGAGCAGGCGTTCCGCCTGCCCTGCGCGGTCGAAAACGACGTCAACTGCGCCGCGCTCGGAGAGGCCGCCTACGGCGCGGGGCGGGGCGCGGACAGCGTGCTCTGCCTGACCGTCGGCACGGGCATCGGCGGCGCGGTCGTGCTGGACGGAAAGGTTTGGCACGGGCATGCGGGCAGCGCGGGCGAGATCGGCTACATGCCGGTAAACGGCCGTGCGTTCGAGCAGCAGGCCTCGACCACCGCGCTCATCCGGCGCGTGGCAGAGCAGACCGGCGAAACGCTGGACGGGCGGCAGATCTTCGCCCGCGCGCAGGCGGGCGACACGGTCTGCGCGCAGGCGATCGACGCGCTGTGCGAGACGCTCGCGCAGGGCATCGCCGCGTGCATGTGCGTGGTGGACCCCGCGGCGGTCGTGCTCGGCGGCGGCATCATGGGGCAGAGCGCCTATCTGCGCCCGCTGCTCGAAGGCCATCTGCAGCGCTTCGCCAACCCGTTCATGCTGGCGCACACCCGTCTCGCCTTTGCCGAGCTGGGCAACAGCGCGGGCATGGCGGGCGCGTACCGCTGGCTGCAGCAGCAAGCCCTGTAACGCATCCGCCGTCCCCCCCGAGGGACGGCGATCCCCCCTCCTTGCCGCCCCGTACTGCGGCGCGGCAAAAAAGGCTCCTATCCTTTCGGGATAGGAGCCTTTCCTTTTTTCAGCGGAACCAGTCCGGCTCCACCTGTTCGCGCAGCGGCAAATCGCGGAACACCGCCGCCGCTGCCGCGAGGAAATCGTCCGGCCCTGCCGCCTTGCGCAGCCGCTTGCCGTATTTTTCGCTGTCCGCAAACAGGTTCAGGTGGTAAAACCAGACCTCTTTCATGCGCAGCATCGCAATCCGGCGGTCGCCGAACGCGGCGCAGTAGCGCTCGTACAGGGTATTGTGGAACGCCTCCAGCACGGTCTTATCCGCGCGCGGGCCGCCGCGCAGCCGTGTGACCAGCGAGGGGTCACCGACCAGGCCGCGGCCGATCATCACCGCCCGCACCGCGGGGTACCGCGCGCCGACCGCGGCGGCATCCGCTTCACTGACAACGTCTCCGTTATAGCAGACCGGCATGCGGCACTGCGGCAGGGCTGCGGCAAACGCCGCCTCGCGCACGCCGCCCCGATAAAAATCCTCCCGCACGCGCGGGTGGATGGTCAGCTCGGCAATCGGATAGCGGTTGTAAACCGCGAGCAGGCGGTCAAATTCCGCGGGGTCACGCACGCCCAGGCGCGTTTTGACCGACACCGCCACTCTGCACACGGAGAATACCGCGTCAAAAAACCGGTCCAGCTCGTCCGGATGGGCGAGGAAGCCCGCGCCCTTGCCCTTGGCCGTTACCGTACCCGAGGGGCATCCGAGGTTCAGGTTGACTTCCGGATAGCCCATCTCCGCCAGGGCGTTCGCCGCCCAGATGAAATCCGGAGCGGATCTGGTCAACAGCTGCGGCACCGCAGGCACGCCCGCGTTGACCTCGGCCGCGACGTCGCGCTTCTGGCGCGGGGTCAGACGGCCGTTCGCGGTCGGCGTGATAAACGGCATAAAATACTTGTCTATCCCCGGGAAATACGCATGATGCGCGCGGCGGTAGACCGCGCCGGTCACGCCCTCCATGGGGGCAAAATAATACTGCATGGGAAAACCCCTTTTTGTCGGTTGATTGTGTTTGTTCTATTATAACGGGATTTTCCCTTGCCTGCAAGCGGCTCAGCTTTTGGATTTCGGCTTTGCCAGCAGGGCGAACAGACAGCCGAACACGATCGCCGCCGCGATGCCGCCCGCCGCGCCGGTCACGCCGCCGGTGAACACGCCCAGCAGGCCGCTTTCCGCGACCGCCTTCGCCACACCCTTGGCCAGCGAATAGCCGAAGCCGAGCAGCGGCACGGTCGCGCCCGCGCCCGCGTAATCCACGAGCGGCTGATACACCCCGATCGCCTGCAGGAACACGCCGATCACCACCAGGCTGACCAGGATGCGCGCGGGCGTCAGCTTTGTTTTGTCAATGAACACCTGGCAGACCGCGCAGATCGCGCCGCCCACCCAAAAGGCATTGACATATTCCATCCAGTTCATGCGCCGCTCCTTTCGATCACAACCGCGTGGCAGATGCCCGCGATGGGCTGTCCCTGCTGCACCGAGGTCGGGCTCATCATTGCGCCCGTGCCGGCGAACACCAGACGCCGGAGCCGGCCGCCCTCCATATCCCGCAGCAGCGGGCCGCACAGCACCGCGGCCGAGCAGCCGCAGCCCGAGCCGCCCGCGTGCGCGTCCTGTTCGTCCCCGAACAGCAGGCTGCCGCAGTCCGAGTACACGGGCGACAGGTCGATCTTATCCTCCCGCAGCAGGGTGAGCAGGATATCCGCCCCCACATGGCCGAGGTCGCCGGTCACGATGCAGTCGAAATCGGCCGGCTGCGCGCCAAGGTCGGACAAAAGCGTGGAAAGCGTGTCGTAAGCGGCGGGCGCCATCGCCGCCCCCATGTTGTTCGCGTCCTTGACGCCCAGCTCCACCATCCTGCCGAACAGCGCATGCGTGACACGGATGCCAGAGGAGCCGCCCTGCGGGTCCGCGGCGGACAGCACGGCCGCGCCGGCCGCCGTGGCCGTCCATTGGGCGGTCGGCGTGCGCTGGCCGCCGTAGGCCAGCGGGAACCGGTACTGCCGCTCGGCCGAGCAGAAATGCGAGGACGCGGAGGCAAGCAGGCGCCGCGCGGCGCCCCCCTCCACCAGACACCCGCCGAGCGCCAGCCCCTGCGCCATGGTCGAGCAGGCGCCGTATTGCCCGAGATACGGCACATCCGACCCCACCGAGGCCAAAAACGAGCCGATGCACTGGTTGAGCAGGTCGCCCGCGAGGATCACATCCAGATCGCTCTTCTGCAGGCCCGCCTTTTTTACCGCGAGGTCGATCGCGGTCTTTTGCAGCTCGCTTTCCGCCAGCTCCCACGATTTCTGCCCCATGCGGTCGTCCTCGGTCACAAAGTCGAACTGCGCGCCCAGCGGGCCGTCACCCTCCTTTTTCCCGACCGCCGCCGCGTGCGACAGCAGGAACGGCCGCTCCGCAAACTGCAGCGTGCGCTTCCCTATCCTCCGGATCATCCTGCGCCGCCTCCCCCCATCAGCAGCAGCGCCAGCCCATAGAGCACGCTGGCCGAAATACCGTATACCAGCACAGGGCCGGCGATCACAAACAGCTTCGCCCCCACGCCCAGCACCAGCCCCTCGCTTTTGAATTCCATGGCCGGCGACACGATCGCGTTGGCAAAGCCCGTGATCGGCACGATCGTTCCCGCGCCCGCGTGTTTGGCCAGCTTTTCATACAGATGCAGGCAGGTCAGCAGCGCGCCGAGGAACACCATGGTGATGGCCGTCGCCGCCGCCGCGTCCGCTGTCTCCAGGCCGCGCGACTGCCAGAAATTGCTCACGCCCTCGCCGACCGTGCAGATCGCCCCGCCGAACAGGAACGCCTTCAAACAGTCCTTCCAAAGCGGCGAATTCGGGCTTTTCTGTTCCAGCATCTGCTGGTATTTCTGCTTATCCAGTTTCATGCGCATCTCTCCTCTTCGGGAGGCTACTCCCATGTTTCTGCTATTTTGCGCGGGTTTTTGCCGTTTATCCATCTGACCTTATAAAATAATCAAAATTTGGCTATTCAAAACAGGTCAAATATGCCGTATCCTATCCGAGGAAAGAAAAAGGGGGAAACCGTTATGGAAAACAACAAACGAAAGATCACGCTGTACGATATTGTGGCCGTGGGGCTGCTCGCGGCCTTTGTATTCATCGCCACATTCTTTTTCAAAATCAAGATCCCGACGCCCGGCGGCTCGACCATGGTCAAGCTGGGCAACGGCATCTGTCTGCTGGCAGGCACGCTGCTGGGCGGCTGGCGCGGCGGCCTGGCCGCCGGCATAGGCTGTGCGCTGTTCGACCTGACCGATCCGGAATACGCGCCCACCGCCTATGTCACGTTCCTCCGGTACTTTATCATGGCCGGTTTGTGCGGGCTGATCTCGCACTGGGGCGGGGCAAACGGACGCCGGACGGGCCGCAACCTTGTTGCGGCCATCGCGGGCGCGCTGACCTATTCGGCCCTGTATATCGGGAGCAAGATCATGGGCATGATGCTCGCCGGCTCGGCCTTTGTCCCTGCGGTGGCCGGCTGCGCGGCCAGCATCGCCTCCAGCCTGACCAACGCCGTGGTCGGCGTGATCGTCGCGATGCTGCTCACGCCCGCGCTGCAAAAAGCCCTCCAGTCCACCTCGTTCGCGCGCCATCTGGCGCACAGCTCGCAAAAACAGTAAAAAAAGCCGCCCGCCGGAAAGAATTCCGGCGGGCGGCCGCGTTTTTCCATCAGGGCCGCTCGTCACGGGAGCCTGCGTGCGCTTCGCCCCGCTCGCGCACGACCAGCAGCAGCGCCGAGCTGACAAACATGCCCGCGACCGCAAACGTAATGCTCATCATCCCCGCGTGGATGCCCCAGGCGGATGCGACCAGGCCCGTGATATACGGCATCAGGATCGCCCCGACGCCTGCCGCGGGCAGCATCACGCCCACGCCCGCGCTCGACAGCGATTTGCCCGCGCTCGCAACCGCGGTCGGGTTGACGCCCGCGATCGAGACGCCGAACACGAACAGCAGCGCCAGCGCGGAGACCGCCGTTTCCGCCTGCAGCAGAAGCAGGTACGCGCCGATGCAGCAGGCGGTCATCAGGGTCAGCGCGCGGAAGCCGTTGCGGATATGCAGCACCAGCGCGATCACCAGCCGCGCGGCCAGCATCGCGCCCCAGATGACCGTGACTGTGAGCTGGCCGGCCGTGCCGGACAGGATACCCGTATCCTTGAAATAAGTAACCATCCAGCCGGTGACCGCGATCTCGGTGCAGTTTTGGAAAAACAGCACCGCGGTCAGCAGCCAGAAGCGGCGGGAGTGGAAAAAGTCCCACTGTCCCCCGCCGTCCGCCGTCCGGCTCGCCCGACGCGGCAGGCGGCCGGCGTAATAGCTCAGCCACAGCAGGCAGCCGCACAGGCCCAGCCCGATCATCGGCGCGCGCCAGTGCAGCAGGCCGAGCGCCGCGATCAGCAGCGGGCATACCAGCGAGCCGAGCGCAAAGCGCGAATGCGCCAGGTTCATTCCCTGGGTGCGGTCCTCCGCCGATATCGCAACCAGCACGCTGTCCGTATTCAGCACGCAGCCCTTTGCCGCGCCGACCAGCCCGAACGCCAGCACCAGCAGCCAGGGGTTCCCTGTCAGCGCCATGGCGAAATAACCGGCCGCGCCGCCGGTCGACAGCAGCAGCGTCGTGTTGCGCATGCCGCGCCGCACGGTCAGCATACCCGTTGTAAAGCCGGACAGCAGATTGCCCACGCTCAACGCCGCGAGCAGCACGCCGCCCCATTCGTACCCCAGCGCGTAGCGGTCCTGCAGCAGGCTCATCACCACGCCGCTGCTCGACCCAAGCAGGCCGCCGAGCAGCATCGTCCGGTAAGCGCAGCGCATGAAGCGGCGCCGCATCAATGCTTGCATCCTGTTCTCCCCCATTTCCCATTGTCGCTCTTTCAGTTTACACCCGAAACCGCTCCCGCGCAAGAGCGAACAAGCCAAAGGCGCCGCTTTTTCAGCGGCGCCTTTTCGCTCCCCATCAGCCGAGGCGCTCCTTGCGTTCACGGCCGTCGCGCAGAAGCGCAGTCAGGGTTTCCCTGTCGTGCGCGCGGATGGCGCGGCGGTATTCGTCCAGATGGCCGATGATCTCGTCGATCTCGCGCGCAAGCGGCTCGGCGTTGCACAGGAACAGCTCGCTCCACATGGTTTCGTTCAGCTTGGCCACGCGCGTCAGGTCCTTATAGCTGCCCGCGGAATAGCCGTTATGCTTATCCGCCTCCGGACTTTTGATGTAGGCCGAGGACACGACATGCGCCAGCTGCGAGGTGAAGGCAATCATCCGGTCGTGCTGTTCGGCCGTGCAGCGCACGGTCTGCCCAAAGCCGAGCGCCATAAAATACGCTTCGAGCTGTTCCAGCACCCGCTCGGTGCTGCTTCTGGTGGGGACGAAGATCATGCTCGCCCCGTCGAACAGGGTCGGAAGCGCAAAATCCAGGCCGGAGAACTCCCGCCCCGCCATCGGATGCCCGCCGACGAAATGCACGCCCGCGTCGAGCGCGGCCTGCTCCAGCCGCTCGACCATGAACTGCTTGACGCCGACCATATCGACCACCACGCAGCCCTTTTTCATTTTCGGCATGTTTTCCAGCAGCCAGTCCACCGTCGCCTGCGGATACAGGCCGATGATGACCAGGTCGGCCTCCTTATACAGCGCCTCGGTTGCGACCGCGTCGATCGTGCCGTCCGCGCGCGCCTGCTCGGCGGTGGCGCGGGTGCGGTTCCAGCCCAGTACGCGGCTGAGCGTGCGCGCCTTGATGGTTTTCGCCATCGAGCCGCCCATCAGGCCGAGGCCGGCAATGAGTACGGTGTCAAACATGATAAAATACTGCCCCTTTCCTAAAAATACAGCGTCGGGACGACGCAGGCCGGCGCTTCGGATGCATCCAGCACAAATTCGTTGAGCCATTTGACAAAAGCCTCCGCCCCGTCATAGCGCAGCGCCGGTGTGCCGTCCGGCCCGATGTGCCGGTAGTTGTGACCGGCCTGCGGCGCGGTCAGCCATTTGTCAAATTGCATCTGGTACGCCTTGGCGTCCCGCGCAATATGGGCCGGCACGGAGAGCAGGCGGTATCCCCCTGTCCCCTGGTCAATCAGGATGAAGGCCGTGTCGTTTGGCATGCTGCGCTCTCCCTTCCGTCAATCCCTTGGGTTGACCCGACAGATATGCTTCCAGAGCGGCGTGATCCGGCAGAGGACGAACACGATCAGCGCGCCCGCGAGGTTCAGGATCAGATCGTCCACATCGCACGAGCCGGCGCCGGTATACACCTGCGCCACCTCGACCGCCGTGACGCCGAGCGTCAGCGTGGCGGTAAAGAAGAAAATGCTCCTCTGCCAGCGGAACAGCGCGGGCAGGAACACGCCCATAGGCGCGAACGCCGCCAGGTTTCCCAGCAGGTTGAGCACCACCAGCCGCAGCGAGATATTGCCGTAGCCGTAGGCGATCAGATAATTTTTAATCGTGCGCAGCGGTTCCAGGTTGACCGCGCCGAGGTCCGCGCCCGTGTGGAAGCCGCGGCCGAACGCATTGTCAAAAAACAGCACGTTCGCCAGCACCCACAGATAGTACCAGAACAGCAGCAGCATATAGTCGTGCCGCCGTTTGGCGCGCGCGCCGGCCGGCACACCGTAAAACAGCGCCGCGCCGAGCAGCAGCGCGAACGCCGCCGCGACCGCGAGCTTTTGCTCCGGCCCCACGATATAGCCGGGCGCCAGCTCATAATACAGGTTGAAGCAGAGCAGCACGGCGGCCAGGACCGCCGCCAGCCTGCGGACAAGGGTTTTCAAAGGGGGTTGCTCCTTTGTGTGGGGATTCGCGCGCCAGCGGCGCGGCGTTGATAGCGGGAGGCCTGCCGGCGCCCCGCGCCTGTTTACAGGCGCTCCGCCTCAGCCAGCCACAGCGCCGCGCATGCGTCCGAGGGCATGCGCCAGTCGCCGCGCGGGGAGAGCGTGACCGTGCCGACCTTGGGGCCGTCCGGCAGGCAGGAGCGCTTGAACTGTTGGGTGAAAAAGCGCCGGACAAAGGTCACGAGCCACTTTTTGACCGTCGCGTCGTCATACCGGCCCGCAAAGGTCTTGCGCGCGATGCGGTAGATCTTGCGCGGCGGGTAGCCAAAGCGCAGCATATAATACAGGAAAAAGTCGTGCAGCTCATACGGGCCGACCAGGTCCTCGGTTTTCTGGCTGATCTCCCCGTCCTTGGGCGGGAGCAGCTCGGGCGATACCGGCGTATCCAGCACATCCTGCAGCACGTCGGACAGCTCGCCGAGCGCGCGGTCGGCCTCATAAGCGACCAGATACCGCACCAGCGTTTTGGGGATGGAGGCGTTGACGCCGTACATCGACATATGATCGCCGTTATAGGTCGCCCAGCCGAGCGCCAGCTCGGACAGGTCGCCCGTGCCGACCACCATGCCGCCCAGCTTGTTGGCCAGGTTCATCAGCACCAGCGTGCGCATACGCGCCTGCGCATTCTCGAACGTGACCGAAAGGTCGTCCATGCTCTGGCCGATATCGCGGAAATGCTGGTCCACCGCGGCCTTGATATCCACGGTCTGCAGCGTCACGCCATAGGCGTCGGCCAGCTTTTCCGCGTTGCCGCGCGTGCGGGCGGTCGTGCCGAAGCAGGGCATGGTCACCGCCAGGATACCCTTGCGGTCCAGCCCGAGCAGGTCGAACGCATGCACCAGCACGATCAGCGCGAGCGTGGAATCCAGCCCGCCGGACAGCCCCACAACCGCGGCCCTGGCATGTGTGTGGCGCAGGCGGGTGGCAAGGCCGGTCGCCTGCAGCGTGAGGATCTCCTCGCAGCGCTCGTCGCGCAGCGCCTTATTGGCGGGAACGAACGGCGTGCGCGGGAACCGGCGGTCCGCGAGGTCGTTTTCGCCGGGCGTTATCTCCAGCGCGGCCGCAAAGCCGCCGCCCGATACCGTGAACGTGTTCATGCGGCGGCGCTCATGCACGAGCCGCTGCACGTCGATATCCGCGTAGATCACGCCGCTCTCGAACGGGCGGCTCTCGGCCAGCAGCGCGCCGTTTTCCGCAATCAGGTCGTGGCCGGAGAACACCAGGTCCTGCGTGGATTCCCCGAAGCCCGCGTCCGCATAGGCGTAGGCGCACAGCAGCCGCGCGGACTGCTGCCGCACCAGGTCGCGGCGATAGGCGGCCTTGCCGATGATCTCATCCGACGCGGACAGGTTGACGATCACGGTCGCGCCCGCCTGCGCCAGCCGCGTAGAGGGCGGTTCGGGTACCCACAGGTCCTCGCAGATCTCCACGCCGAACGCGAAATCCGACATCGCCGCGCTGGAGAACACCTGCACGCCGCCGAACATGGCGGTCTGGCCCAGCAGCTCGACCGGCTCCATATCCAGCCCCGCGCCCGACGTAAAGTGGCGCTGCTCGTAAAACTCGGAATAATTCGGGATGCTGTGCTTCGGCACCAGCCCTTCCACCACGCCGCGGCACAGCACCGCCGCCACGTTATACAGCTTGCACTGATGCACCAGGGGCAGGCCGACCACCACGGCGGCGTTCAGCGCCGCGGTCGCGTCCCGCACGGTGCGGAGCGCTTCCAGCGCCCCATCCAGCAGCGTTTGCTGCAAAAACAGGTCGCCGCAGGTATAGCCGGTCAGGCAAAGCTCCGGAAACACGATCAGGCGCGCGCCCTTATCCGCGGCCTGCTTCGCCAGCCTGACGATCTCGGAAGCGTTATAGGCGCAGTCCGCGACCCGCAGCGCGGGCGTCGCGGCGGCAATTTTGACAAATCCATCCTGCATTCCAGTATTCCTCCAGACAGTTCAGATATGGTTAGTATACCCTTTTTCCGGCGCGGGCGCAAGTTTTTTGCGCCCGCGCGCGGGACATCCGCTCGGAAAAAGGAGGAAGACCGCGGTCTTCCTCCCTTGTGCCGTATTGCGCCGTTATTTTTCCCTGACCGCGCCGTCCTTGATCAGGTCCCAGTTTTTGCGCAGGTAGTCGATGCCGGCGTACAGCGTGACCAGCGTGACCACCCAGGCGACAATCTCTGGCAGCGCCATGCCGCCGGAGAACGTAATGGTGGTCGGACCGTCCGCGCCGCCGATAACGCCGATGACGGCCGTCATGCTGCCGCTGGTCGTACCCACGCAGATGAGGAACAGGAAGTCGAGGATGATACCCGCAATCTGCACGCAGGTCTTGACCTTGCCCGTCCAGGTGGCGGCCAGCACGCGGCCTTTCGCAGCCGCGACATTGCGCAGCGAGGTAATGATGAATTCGCGCGCAAGCACAATGAACACCATCCACGCCGGAAAAATGCCCTTTTCAATAAAAATCAGCAGCGCTGCGGTAACGAGCAGCTTATCCGCCAGCGGATCGACAAATTTGCCGAAGTCGGTCACCTGGTTATACTTGCGGGCGACATAGCCGTCCAGAAAGTCCGTAAAGCTCGCCACGCAGAACAGAACAAGCGCCGCAATCAGGCTGGCCGCATCGTTTTGCAGCGCAAACCAGATAAAAAACGGGATCATCGCAATACGGGTCAGCGTGATCTTGTTTGCTGTGGTCATTTTTATTCCCCCTTTTGCCGGACGCCGAGCAGGTCGGGTCCCAGGCTGTCTGTGATGCGGACGGGGACAAACCCGCCTACCGCGGGCGCGTCCTCCGCCTCAAAGTACACATGGCCGTCCACCTCGACCGAGTCCGCGTAGGTGCGGCCGTACCAAAGCTGCTGCTCCTCGTCAAAGCCCTCGCACAGCACCTCCATCACCTCACCGTGGCGGGAGGTGTTGTAATCGTCCAGTACGCCCGACTGCAGCTCCTCCACGATCAGGCGGCGGTTGGCCTTGACCGCCGCGTCGATCTGGTCGGGTAGTTCCGCAGCCTCGGTACCCTCCTCGGGCGAAAACTCGAACACGCCCACGCGCTCGATCTGTACGTCCTGCAAAAACGCGCACAGCGCGGCAAATTCGTCCTCAGTCTCGCCCGGCAGGCCGACGATCAGGCTGGTGCGCAGCACAAGGCCCGGGATGCGGCCGCGCAGGCTTTGGATCAGCGCGGCAAATTCCTCCCCATCGCCCGGGCGGTGCATCGCGCGCAGGATGCGCCTTGATACATGCTGGAGCGGGATGTCCAGGTACTTGACGATCTTGGGTTCGGACGCGATGACCTCCACCAGCTCGTCCGTGATCTGGTCGGGGTACAGGTAGTGCAGGCGCACCCAATGGAAATCCATTTCGCACAGGCGGCGCAGCAGCTCGGGCAGCAGGCGCTGATGCCCGGGCAGGTCCATGCCGTATTTGGTGATGTCCTGCGCAATGACGATCAGCTCCTTCACCCCGGCGTCGGCCAGCGCTCGCGCTTCGGCGAGCAGCGCGTCCATCCCGCGCGAGCGGTACGGCCCGCGAAGCTTGGGGATGATGCAGTAGCCGCAGCGGTTGGAGCAGCCCTCCGCAATCTTGAAATAGGCCGTATACGGCGGGGTCAGGCGGTCGCGGCCGCCCTCGAGCGCGGCGCTGGCCATATCCGCCAGATACGCGGCCTTATGCCCGCCGAACGCGGCGTTGGCCGCGTCCACGATGCTCTCATAGCTGCCCGTGCCGCAGATTGCGTCGATCTCGGGCAGCTCCGCGCGCATCTCCTCCGCGTAGCGCTGCACCAGGCAGCCGGTCACGACCAGGCCTTTCATTTTGCCGTTCTGCTTGTACTGCGCGGTTTCGAGAATGGTTTCGATCGCCTCGGTCTTGGCGGCTTCAATAAACCCGCAGGTGTTGACCACGCCCACGTCCGCCTCGGCCATATCCGCGGCGACCTCCCAGCCCGCCGCGCGCAGCAGGGCGAGCATATGCTCGCTGTCCACCAGGTTTTTGGCGCAGCCGAGCGAAATCAGTCCTATTTTCGGCATGGAATCCTCCTTTTTTGTCCCACTATTGTCCAATGATATTATACATCACAAACCCGCCTTTGTCATCTGTTGTGTTGCGTCCGCGCGCGCAAAAAAAGAGGGAAGCCGGACGGCTTCCCTCTTCCCCGCCGCTTTACAGCAGCCGCTCCATTTCCGTAATCAGCTCGTCGAACAGGCGGGTCGCGTCCTCGATGGGCGCGGGGCTTGCCATATCCACGCCCGCGCCGCGCAGCAGCGTGATCGGGTCGGCCGAGCAGCCGCCGGACAGGAAGCCCAGGTAATCCCTGACCGCGCCTTCACCCTCGCGCAGGATGCGGCGCGACAGCGCGATCGCCGCCGCGTAGCCGGTGGCGTACTGGTACACATAGTAATCATAATAGAAATGCGGGATGCGCGCCCATTCGAGCGCGATCTCCTCGTCCACGACCATATCGGGGCCGAAATACTGCTCGTTGAGCCGCCGGTACAGCGCGCAGAGCGCTTCGGCGGTCGTACCCTCGCCGCGCTGGGTCATCTCGTTCACCGCCAGCTCGAATTCCGCGAACATGGTCTGGCGGTACAGCGTGCCGCGGAACTGTTCGAGGAAATGGTTGATGAGATACGCGCGCTGCTTCCGGTCCTCCGTGACCGACAGCAGGTATTCCATCAGCAGCGCTTCGTTGCAGGTGGAGGCGACCTCGGCCACGAAAATCACATAATCCTGATACGCGGTGGGCTGGGTGCGGTTGGACAGGTAGGAATGGATGGCGTGGCCCATTTCGTGTACAAGCGTGAACACATCGTCCAGCGTCCCCTTGAAATTGAGCAGCACATACGGATGCACGCGCGCGCCCGCGGAATACGCGCCCGAACGCTTGCCCTCGTTCTCATATACGTCGATCCAGCCGCCCGCGAAGCCCTGGCGCAGCAGGTCCAGGTATGCCTCGCCCAGAGGGGCGAGCGCCTTGAGCGCGGTTTCCTTGGCCTGCTCAAAGGTGAACTTCATCTCCACCCCCTCGACCACCGGAACATAGAGGTCGTACATATGCAGCTCTTCCAGCCCGAGCAGGCGGCGGCGCAGGCCGATATACCGGTGCATGGGCGCCAGCGAGCGGCGCACCGCGTCGATCAGGTTGTGGTAAATGGCGGTCGGCACCTCGGTCCCGTCGAGCGCCGCGTCCAGCGTGGAGGGATATTTGCGCGCGTTGGCAAAGAACAGCAGCTGCTTCATCTGCGCGGACAGCGTCGCCGCCGCGGTATTGCGGAACTGGCCGTACACCGAATACAGCGAATCGAACGCGGACCGGCGCAGCGTGCGGTCATAGGACTGCATCAGCGGGATAAAGGTGCCGTGCGTGACCGGATGCCTGTTCCCGTCCTGACCGGCCGCGTCCGGAAAGCGGAGGTCGGCGTCATTGAGCATGGAGTAGATATCGTCCGGACCGGCCGCCATCTCGCCCGCGGCCGCGAGCAGCGCCTCCTCCTTATCCGAAAGCACATGATCGCGGCGGCGGCGCACGCGGTCCATCGCCAGCCGGTAGTTTTCAAGCGCGGGCGTTTCGCGGTAAAAGCGGGCGAGCGTCTGATCGTCGATGGCGAGCAGCTCGGGCGTTTCAAATGCCGCCGCTGCCTGCAGCTCCACCGCGAGCCGCGTCGCCTGGCTCACCATCTCCTGATACGCGGCGACGCGGGTATCCTCATCGCTGCGGCGCTGGGCATAATGGACGAGCGCGTCGAACGCCAGGCTGATCTCGTCGTCCAGACGGAAAAATTCCAGCAGCGTCTCCCCGCTTTCGGACAGGCGGCCGCGGTACGCCGCGACGCGCGGAACAAACGCCTTGGCCGCGTGATAGGCGGCGCGCCAGTCCGCGTCGCTCGCGAACAGATCTCGGACCGCCCACTTGTCACTGTCCGGCACCTCCGCGCGTGCCGGTATCCTGGTCATTTCCATGGAAATCCTTCCTTTCCGGTATGGTTTACTGTATGTTATTATGATACCGCAACCGGACAGAACATGCAAGAAAAAGCCCTCTGTTTACCAACAGAGGGCGAAAAACCGGTTCATTGCCTGACAGAACGGTGTATGCGGACCATAATGAGATTGATTAGGACGGTCAGCGCCAAAAGGAAAACGCTTGCCATCTCCGCCAGACCCTCCGTATCGGCAAGGCCGGCCCAGTCGCCAATGGAAACCTGATGCATACGGTAAAGCGCCTGCAGGCCGATGGCGGCCGCGCACGCCGCCGCGCTGACCGCGAGACGCGGCTTCCATTTCTTCTCGGCTGCAATGCCGCGGAACGACACCGCCAGCGCGATGATTCCCAGCAGAATGCTGCCTAAGTTAAGCCATCCATAACCCATATTCATGCTCCTCCTTTTATTTGCTTGTCTGTTTGATTGCAAAAATACCTGTTTACTCCTGTTCCTGCGCCTTATTTTCCAGAAAGCGCATGCCGGCGGAAACCAGATTGAGGAAGATCACAACACCGACCAGGCCCGCGGAATAATACGCGACGCCCCATGTGGTATCCAGCAGCGCGCCCCAATCCTCGATCTCGATCAGATGGTTGGTGTAGAACGGCTGCAGGCACAGCGCAACCATGCAGCACATCAGGCTGCCCACCGTCCAGACAGGCCATCTGCGCCGTATCGCGTCGCCGCGGCCCGCCAGATAAACCAGCGGCAAGGCGATCGCCGTCAGTCCCAGCACAATGCTTCCCAGATTCAGCAAACCATAATCCATATCGTCCTCCTCCTTTTATTGTCGGTTATTGGGGAAACCGCGCGCGGCTTCTCTTTAGGGAAAGGATAGCACGGAAAAACCTGATTGTCAAGAAAGGGGCGGAAAAATCTGCTTTCCCGCCCCCTTTTTTGCTCTTTTATGCACTTTTAGAAGGTGTCGGGCAGGTCCTGTCCGTACTCGGCCAGCGCCGCCCGAATATCCGGCCAGGAAAACCCCCGGCGCTGCAGCGCCGCGACCGCCTTTTCGACCTCCCGCCGGTCGGACACATCGCCGTGCAGCCGCTTGTCAAGCAGCGCGCGCAGCTTCGCCCTGTCCGGAGAAAACGGCTGCAGCGCCGCTTCCGCCGTCTCGCGCGCCACGCCCCGACGGGCCAGCTCCTGCCGGATGCGCAGCTCGCCGTACCCCTTGCGCGCGCAGGAACGCACCACGCTTTCCGCGTAGGCCGCGTCGTCCAGCAGGCCGCGTTCCAGCAGCCACGCGACCGCGTACTCCGCCGCCTGTTCGTCGTGGCCCTTGTCGAGCAGCTTGTCCCGCAGCATACTGACGCTCAGCGCGCGGCAGGAGAGCAGCCGCGCCGCCGCGTCCAGCGCCGCGCGGTATTTATCCCCGTTCATTCTTCATCCAGGTCGTCAAAATCGTCCGCGTCGATGGACAAGGCCCGCGAAGCGCCGGCCTTGGGCGCGGCGGGCTTGGCCGCAGGCGCCGCTACGGACGCCGGACGGGCCGCCGCGGTCTGGTGCGCCTTCTGCCGCTCCTCCTCGACCTTTTCCATGATCTGCTTCTGCACATCGTCCGCAAGCTCGGGATGGTCCTTGAAATACTGCTTGGCCGCGTCGCGCCCCTGTCCCAGACGCATGTCGCCCAGCGAGAACCACGCGCCCGACTTGCCCACAATGCCGTATTTGACGCCCAGATCGACCAGCTCGCTCGTGCGCGAGATGCCCTCGCCGTACATGATGTCGAACTCGGCCTCCTTGAACGGCGGCGCGACCTTGTTCTTGACCACCTTGCAGCGGGTGTGGCTGCCGATATTCTCCGCGCCGGACTTGATATGCTCGGTACGGCGCACGTCGATGCGCACGGAGGCGTAGAATTTGAGCGCGCGGCCGCCGGTCGTGACCTCCGGACTGCCGTAGATCACGCCCACCTTTTCACGAAGCTGGTTGATGAAAATGGCCACGCACTGGCTCTTGGCGATCGAGCCGGCCAGCTTGCGCATGGCCTGGCTCATCATGCGGGCGTGCAGGCCGACGAACGAATCGCCCATTTCGCCCTCGATCTCGGCGCGCGGGGTGAGCGCGGCGACCGAGTCGATGACCACAATATCAATCGCGCCCGAACGCACGAGCGCTTCCGCAATATCAAGCCCCTGCTCGCCGGTATCCGGCTGGGAGACCAGCAGGCTGTCGATATCCACGCCCAGCGCCTTGGCGTATACAGGGTCGAGCGCATGCTCCGCGTCGATGAACGCGGCGGTGCCGCCCAGCTTCTGCGCCTCGGCCACGCAGTGCAGCGCAACCGTGGTCTTGCCGGAGGATTCCGGCCCGTAGATCTCCACAATGCGGCCGCGCGGCAGGCCGCCGATGCCCAGCGCGAGGTCCAGCCCGATCGAGCCGGTCGGGATATGGTCTACCTGCATGCCGGCGTTCTCGCCGAGACGCATGACCGAGCCCTTGCCGAACTGCTTTTCGATCTGACCGAGCGCCGCGGCGAGCGCTTTCTTTTTATCGGCCGCGGGCGCGACCGGTTCAAGCTGTTTTTTGGTAGCCATAAAGAGCCTCCTGCATGTTTGTTGATTCCTGCATCCATTATACCAGTGGCAAAAAATAAAAGCAAGAAAAATCGAAAATTTGTTCGATATTTTCCTGCTTTTTATTTTTCACTTTTCGTCTGCGGACGGCGCGGCGGCCTGCGCGCCGCGTTCGATCTGTTCGCTGAGCGGGATATATTCCGGAGGCTTTTCCCCGCGTATTTCACGGCGCAACGCGTCGATCTCCTGCATAACCAGCGTGGTGCAGGCCACACATACGCCGACCGGCAGGAATACAAACACAAAAATAACCGCTTCCTGCAGCAGTGCTGCCAAAAGAAAGGTCACTACAAAACAGGCAAACATGGCGATCAGGGCATTGCGGATCATGCGCTTTCCCTCCTTATGCTTCCAGCAGGGTGTTGTACCCATACACAATGCGCGGCACGCCGGAAAGGTCCTCCGTGATGCCGATGCCGGCAAAACGGTTATCCTCCAGGATGGCGGCGACCTGCGTCGCCTGCCGGTAGCCGCACTCAAACAGGATGACGCCGCCCGGCACGAGCAGCTCCCCCCATTTGGCGCAGATCGAACGGTAAAAATCCAGCCCGTCCTCCCCGCCGAACAGCGCTTCGTGCGGCTCGTAATCCGCGACGCTCGGCTCGAGCGCGCGCATCTCCGCGCGGGTGACGTAGGGCGGATTGGAAACCAGGATGTCAAACTGCCCCATATTGTTCGGCGGGCGGAAGCGCACGTCCGCCTTGAGCGCGACATACCGGCTCTGCACCCCCAGCCGGCGGGCGTTTTCCCGTGTAACGCGCAGCGCGCCCTCGGAAATATCCACGCCCGCGACGCGCGCGTCCTCCACCTCATGCGCGGCGGCGATGCCGATGCAGCCCGAACCGCAGCACAGGTCGAGGATGCGCGGCGAAACCCGCTGCCGCGCCTGTCCGATGACCAGCTCGCACAGGCGCTCGGTATCCGAGCGCGGGATCAGCACCGAGCGGTCGATCTGGAACGTCAGCCCGTAAAAATCCCATTCGCCGAGTATGTATGCAAGCGGTTCGCCGTCCAGGCAGCGGTCGCAAAGCAGGTGCGCATAGTCCACCGTCGCGTCGTCCAGATAGACATGGCCCCAGTCGGCTGTTTTGTTTTTATCCGCCTTGCAGGCGTATGCCGTTATCTCGCGCGCGGAAAGAGAAGGCTGCGGGTCGTCCGCCTCCTTCAAGCGCTTGAACAGCTCCATATATACGTCGTTGATGGTCTTGGTCAAGGCTTGGCCCACCCCCTAAATGTGTTTTACGCATGCCGCAGGGCGCGCGGCGGCTTTCCATACAGCGATATGGACGCCTATTCACCAGTTGTCCGAGCCGTCCTCCGGAATGACCGCCTTCATGCCGGTGATCGCCACCTCGATCATGGAGTCGTCCGGCTCGAACACGGTCAGGTGCTGGATCATCAGGCCCGGCCAGCGCAGCGCGCGGGAGACCACGCTCTCCGAACGGCCGGCGTAACGGTTGAACTCATAGCTGATGCCCACCACGAGCGGCAGCAGGACCAGATGCGCCAGCATGCGCAGGAACGGGTTGGTGATATCCACGATGGAAAACACGATGGATGAAACGATCGTCGCAATAATAATCAGCACGAACATAAAGCTGGTGCCGCAGCGCGGATGGTATTTGTTCTGGCGGCGGACGTTCTCCACGGTCAGCTCCTCGCCCGCCTCGTAGCAGAAAATGGTCTTGTGCTCCGCGCCGTGGTATTCGAACGTGCGGCGGATGTCCTTCATGTGCGACACCGACCACATGAACAGCAGGAAGATCACCACGCGCACCGCGCCCTCCAATACGTTGCGGGCGAGCACGCCCCAGCCCTCCGGCACAAAGCCGCCGAGGAAGCTCGGCAGCAGCAGGAACAGCGCGACCGGCAGCGCGATGCCGATTACGGTCGAAATACCGAGGATCAGCCGGTTCAGCCCCTCGGAGCCGAAGCGATTCTCCAGCCAGATCTCGAATTTGGAGGGCGGCGCGTCCACCTCCTCGTCCTCAAAGAACGAGGCCGAATAGTTGATCGCCTGGATGCCGTCCTTCATGGCCATGAACAGGCCGTAGGCGCCGCGCAACACCGGCAGCTTCCAGAACGCGGAGGGCTGGTGCGCGTCCTCCTCCTTTACGACCAGCTCGCCGTTTGCCTTGCGGACGACCGTGCAAACCCGTCTGGGACCTTTCATCACGATGCCCTCAATGATCGCCTGGCCGCCGATCGTGGTTTTCTTTTGCGTTGGCATTAGTTATCTCCTTTGGGTTCAGGGGTATAAGGGGTTTCCGGCACCTTGGGGATGGCCCCCGTGATGCCGAGCGCTTCCTCCGCCTCCGCGGCGGGCAGGGTGACGGTGACTGTCGTACCCGCGCCGAGCGTGGACGCGATATCCAGCGTGCCGCCGTGCAGGGCGACAATCTCGTCGGTCACGGCCAGACCGATGCCGCTGCCGCGCTGCTTGGAGGAGCCTTTATAAAATTTCTCCTTGACGAAGGGCAGCTCGGCCTCCGGTATGCCCTGGCCGTAGTCGCGCACCGAGGCGACGATTTTGCCGCCCTCCCGCCGCAGGGAAATATCGATCTTTTTCCCGTCCGCGCCGTATTTGGCGGCGTTGTCCAGGATATTGAGGAACACCTGCTTCATGCGGTGGCGGTCGCCGTTGATATAGTAGTTGGCATCCACGTCCTCGTCGTAGCTCAGCCGGATGCCGCTTTTCTGCAGCAGGTTTTCATACATATACACGGCCTCATACAGCTCGATCGACAGGTCGAACAGCTCGACCTCGAGCTTCATGCGGCCGGACTCGATGCGCGCGAAATCCAGCAGCTCCTCAACCATGCGGGTCAGGCGGCCGGCCTCCTTCTGGATGATGGTCAGGCCCTGCATGACCTCCTCGGGGTCCTCTCCCCCGCCCGCGAGCAGCGTTTCGCTCCAGCCGCCGATGGCGGTGAGCGGGGTGCGCAGCTCGTGCGAAACCGAGGAGATAAAGTCGTTCTTCATGCGCTCGGCGCGGCTGATCTCGTCCGACATATAGTTGATCGTGTCGCACAGCTCGCCGATCTCGTCGTCATAGGTCTTTTGCAGGCGCACCCCGTAGCGGCCGGCCGCGATCTCCTTGGCGATCGTGTTGATCTTGAGGACCGGATCCACGATGGACTTGACAAAATAGCTGTTGGAGGCGACGACCAGCATCAGGAACACCAGACAGGCCAGGATGACGATGCCGATGATGATCCAGATCTGCCGCTCGACGATGCGCAGCGAGGTGATGAAGCGCACGCCGCCGATCAGCTCCCCGCGGGAGGACAGGAGCGGGGTGGTCACGCTCATGACCCGCTCGTCCGTAAGCGGGTCGCGGCCGGGGAACACCGCGGTCTTCTGGGTGGACAGCGCCTGCGCGGCGTCCTCGGTGGAGGCCATGCCGCCGCCCGTCAGCGCCGAGGTGGACAGCAGGATACGGCCATTGCGGTCAAGAAACTGCATCTCGAGCTTTTCCTGCTCGCTGAAAGTGGAGACGTCGGATTCCGCCTGCGCGTAAAACTGGTCGTAGGTTTCGGTGAAATACTTGTGATAGGTTTCGGCCTTGAGTGTGGCGCGCGAGGTCAGGTTGTCCCGCACCGAGGCGTAATAGTAGCCGGACACGCCAACCGTGACCAGAATAACCACGGCCGCGAGGATGACCAGCACGAACGAAAGCGAGTTCATCATCCAGCGGCCCTTGATGCCGCCCGGCGAGTGCAGCACCTTGGGCGCGGCCGGCTGGGGCGACGCCTTGGGCTGTTTTTTGGATCTGCGATAAATCATAGGTAAGCTGCCTTTCTCATTTCAGGCTGTTGCGGCAAACGCACAGGGGGCGGCAGCGCGCCCCCTGCGTGCGGCGGTCAGCCCTCCCACATATAGCCGTAGCCGCGCACGGTCACGATATGCGATGGCTCCGCCGGATCATCCTCGATTTTGATGCGCAGGCGGCGGATGTTCACATCCACGATCTTGAGCTCGCCCACATAGTGATGGCCCCAGACCATCTCCAGCAGCTCGTCGCGGGAGAGCGCCTTGCCGATGTTCTCCATAAACGCTTTCAGCAGCCCGTACTCGATCTGCGTCAGCTCGATCTTGATGCCGTTCTTGAGCACCTCGCGCGCGCGCAGGTTGAGCTTGAACGGGCCGGACTTGATCACGTCCTCCTCCGAGAAAGGCGAGCCGGACACGCGCCGGTACAGCGCGTCCACGCGCGCGGCCAGCTCGATCACGGAAAACGGCTTGGTCACATAATCGTCCGCGCCGTTCATCAGGCCGGTCACCTTGTCCGCCTCCTGGGTGCGCGCGGTCAGCATGATAACGCCCGCCTGATAGCCCGCGGCGCGCATGGCGCGGCAGACCTCGTACCCGTCGATGCCGGGCAGCATCACGTCCAGCACCGCGACCGCGATATCCTGGTTGGCATGGTATTTTTCCAGCGCCGCTTCGCCTGTTTCGGCCTCTATCACCTCGTAACCGCTCCGCTTCAGGTTGAGGACCAGAAAGGAGCGGATATTTTCTTCATCTTCCAAAACCAGTATTTTGCGTTTCATGGATGTTCCTCCTTTGATTTACCATTCATTGCTCCAGGCCTGGGTGAGGAGCGAGAAGCGCTCTTTTACGCCGTTGGCGTCGATCTGGATTGCACTCTGCTGCGCGTCCTCCGAAAAGCGCGCGAAGTAGACCGCCTGCGAGGTTTGGCCGAGCTGAAGTAGATCGGTGCGGCCGATATAATAATCCCGCAGCGTTCCGGTGGCGCAATAGATGGTGAACAGCGGTATCCGGCCGCCGCCGGTATCCTGTGCGAATTCGACCGCGCTGATCCCGCTTTCGTTCGTCTTGACCGCCGTGATCTGGTCGTGCCAGGCGGGGTCGATATCCAGCGACCAGCCATCGGACACGTTCTGATAGGTGGTCTTGACCAGCTCGGGCGCGGCATCCGCGCTGTAGGCGTACCAGTCGAGCATGAAAAGCGCGTCCGTCGCGGCGGCTTCGTCGTAGCCCGCCATGAGTACGGCGCGCGGCAGCTCGGTCACGCCGTCGCCGTTGATATCGGCCGCGTAGACCGACACCGGCCGGTAGGTCCCCCGATTGATGGAATCCTCGCTGTCCAGCGCGAGGTTCTGCAGCGTCCCGTCCGCATAGACGAAAATATCGGTCGTCAGGCCGACGCCGCCGGCGGTTTTCTGTTCCGCGAACACGGCGGGCAGGCTGTCCCGCACGCGGCCGCTTGTCATCCGTTCGACCGAAACCGCCTCGGTGCTGGTAGCCGCCTCGCCCACCAGGTCCAGCCCGATATGGTACTGATACAGCCGCGCCACACGCTGGCCGGCGGGGTTGTTCGTAATGAGCAGCAGGTCCTTGGCGCCGTCGCCCGTCAGGTCGGCCAGCTCCATAGCCGAGTATTCGGTTTCAAGCAGCACACCCGGCGCGCAGTTTTTATCAAAATCGCACATGGTCAGCGCTCCCACGCCGTCTCCCGGCAGCTTCCAGGCGATCAACATGCCGCGCCGGCCGGCCGGTGTGATTGTGGGGTAATCGACCGACAGGATCGCGGTGCCTTTGCCCTCGATCGCGCCCGTGCAGACATACTGCTGGTCCTGTTTTTTATAAACATAGACCTTGAACGCGTTGCTCGTCACCGAGCTGGAGCCGCGGAAAAACGCGATCGCTTCATCCGCCCCGTCCCCGTCCAGATCGACAAGCTGGATGGGCGAGCGGTTTTCCCCGCCGGTCGGCGCGGTATAGGTAACGCCCGACGAGAGCAGGTTTTCCAGCTCGACCTGCAGGGTCTGGTAGTTGGCGGATGGCTTGGGCGCGGCGAGCAGGTCGTCGCCCGATGGGAACGTGCAGCCGGACAGCGCAAACAGCAGCACGGCCAGCACGGGGATGGTTCGGATCAATTTCATGAAGCTCTCCCGTTCGCAATCAATGCAGACACTTATACAGATTTAGTATAGCACAAAGCCCACCCGTTTGGTACTGGAAATTGCATAATTTTTATCCGGTTTTCCGGCGCGCGGGCGCGCCTTGATTGACAAATCCGCTTTTTGCGGGTATACTGGAAGCGTATCCGCACCCGTGGCGAAATTGGCATACGCGCCAGATTTAGGTTCTGGTCTCGCAGGAGGTAGGGGTTCAACTCCCCTCGGGTGCACCAAAACAATATAATCCGAACCTATTTCCAATCGGTGATGGGTTCGGATTATTTGTTTTCTTTGACCGTTACGAAAGCATTTATTTTCGCAACGGGGTGCGGCGCAAGCCCACCTCCAAGCCGAGAGGCCCACGGAAGAAGAAAGCAACCCCATAAACGCAAAAAGGGCGGGCGCAGCCGTTTGCACGGTGCGCCCGCCCTTTTCGTCACTTCTTCATTTCAGCCTCCTGCCTCTCCGCCTCCCGCTGCTTCTTCCATTCGGCAAATTCCCGCTGTCCCTCCTCGCTCTCATAGAAAGCGAGAATGTCCGGCATGATACAGCGGGCGATTGCTTCAATCTGGTGCTGGGGAATGTCGGAGTTGTTGATGAGCTTTTTTCTTCTTCCCAAATGTACCTCCGTGTTTCTAAAGATTTACCGCTGGCGGTCTTTGCCCCGCCGCTGGCCCTGTTGCTGTTCTTTGAGCGCCTGCCTGACCTCCGGGGGTATGCGCTGGACAAACCGCCGGAGCTGTTCGTTTTCCTTTTTCAGCATGAGGACTTCCATCTGCTTCTGTATGCTCTTTTCGCTGTTGACCTTCTCCTTCAAGCCCTCGTTCTCCTGCGTCAGATAGTCAATGGTGGCCTGATACTTCTTCATCTGCCCCAAGTGCTTTTCCAGCCGGGAGAAGTACGGCCCCACCATCTCCAAAATTTCGTCCCGCTTCTTCCCGGCGTTCAGCACCCCGATTTCCGACACCGCCTTTTCTATGGCCTGCTGCTGGCGGGTGAGGTCTACGGACTGCTTGAACAGCCATGTGGGAATGTGCTTGCGCCGGGTGACAAGGGCGCTCTCGCCCCGCTTGAGGACGGGGAACGCCTTTTTCATGTGGGCGTGAAATTCGTCCTGCCACTGGGAGAGCTGCGCCCGGTTGCCCAAAATCTCCTTTGCCGACAGCCGCCCGTCCTCCGTGATAGGGGTGAAGCACAGATGGAGGTGGGGCGTTTTCTCGTCCATGTGTACCACGGCGGAAAAGATGTTCCCCCGGCCCACCTTCTTCTCCATAAAGGCCACGGCCTCGGTGAAGTAGGCTTGTACCTCCTGTCTGCTCCGGCCCGTGAAAAACTCCGGGCTGGCGGTTATCAGCGTATCAACGAACATGGTGCTGTCCTTCCGGGTGCGGCACCCCGCCGCCCTGATACGGCTGTCGATCTCCCGCCGGTACTTTTGCGTTGGCTGGATGATGTGGAAGTTGTCCTTGCTGCTGCTGGTGTCAATGTCCGGGTTGCTGGCGTACTGCTCTTTGGTGCGCTCGTGGTGAGCCTCCAGCGCCCCGGCCGGCCCCGCCTTGTGTTTGGCGAAGCGTAGGATTGCGTGCTGTGCCTTTTGTGCCATTTTACCTCCTTGTTGACAGCGTTTCCCCGTTTCCGGGGGTGGGAATGATAGGATACAGGCCCCCTCTGTTCCGAGGCCGGAAAGCCTTGAAAACAGGGCGTTTTCAACCCCTAAATGGTAACGCTGGCCTGTTCGCATTTAGGGTACAGAAAAGCCACGCCTGCCGTTTCCCGGCTTGCGTGGCTTTACCGCCCTGTTTCGTTCTCGTACTGGATAAACCGCTTTTTGATGGCCTCCATGCGCTTGACCACGGCGCTGTGGGTCTTATACCCCAGCTTGTCCGCTATCTCCCCGAATGTGTACCCCTCCACCCGCAGTTCCAAAATCGCCATGTCCTTTTGGGACAAGGTTTCCTTGAACCGCTGGCAGAAGTCCTCCCCCTCCACCTGCCCCGTGAAGTCCCCCTCCGGGGCGGGGAGGGAATGGATCTTGTTGTCCTCGTCCTCCATACATTCCTCCAGCGAAACGGTCTGCACCCGCTTGGAGCGGGTGTGATACCACTTGCGGAGGAAGTCCTTGCGGACATTGGTGTCCCACTTCTCGAAGTCCTCGTCGCAGGGCATTTCCCGTATGACCTCCAGCATTGGCCCCCAGCCCTGTTCCTGGATGGTCTGCTCCACCACCAGCTTCATCAGCCCCCTGACCTTCTCCGGGTCTGGAAACGGGATGATATAGTCAGCGGGCAGACTGAACAGCGTTTGCGCACCCCATTTTCCCACCTGCTCCACCCCCTTGGCCCACAGGGGCAGGGCGTAGGACAAGCGCCACACCGGGGAATAGCCCGTGTAATGCTCCTTCCAGCCGCCGAAGCCGAAGTGGGGGAACACCAGCGAGGCCACGGCGTCCATGACCTCGTTGAGAAACTGCTGGCTCAAAATGACCTCGCCCCATTCCGGGGAGGCGTTCAGCGCCCCCATGCTCCGGGGCAGGCGGCGGAGGGTGGGAAACCGGGAAATCAAGTCACAGGGGAGCAGGTAGACCAGCGGCAGGTAGCGGACGGGGCTGTCATAGGGGAAACGGTAGATAGTGGACACGAAAGAAACCTCCTTTCCGAGCAGATTATTCTATCTCTATATTTATTTACGGCATAAGTATATACCTTTTGTTCCACAATCTCAAAAAGAATTTTGGAGAAAGTTTGTCCGGCGGGGCGGGGCCTTGCCCCAGCCCGCTGGACAGGGGAAAACTTTTTGACAGGGATGGGCGGCAAATCCCACCCCTGCCCTTGTCTTTTGGGGCGGCAGCCGGTATAATGAACTTGACTAAAATTCTGCGCCGTTCTGGCGCGACAAGGGGGCTTGTATCGTGGGACTGTTTGACGATGATGATTTGGAATTAGACGCTTTGCTTGACGCTGTAAAGAAATATCCGTCTTGCGTTGCAGAACTCAACGAGGGCAATGTCCAGGCCATCTTCAATCGGTGCTTGGCGACGGACCATACACCGAAAGAACAAGTATCCCGCAGCATTTTATTCTCCAGAACGATGGGATATAAACCGGAAGATGAAATCGTGTTCTACTTTGATAAAGACAAACTACTGGGCAACAAGAAGAATATTGAATATCTTTTTGGACAGTTGAAAAACGCCCATGAGAAAAACGAATATATGCGTATGGAGAATGCTGTCTACCAGTATCAGGGAAGAAAGTGGACAGACAATAGAGCCCATATGCTGGAATTGTTATACTTAGGCTGTACGATGGAAACTGTCCTGATCTCACCATTTAATGCAAAAACTGACGCTACTTCTTTAGGAGTTGAACGATTGAAGTCCACCCTCTCCCCGAAAGACCCGGCGTTCCCGGCATGGTGGGAGGCCCACAAGGGCGAGTGGGAGGACTGACAGCGGCGGGGCAGCAATCCCAGCCGGGGCCGTCAATGGTCAAGATGAACGGCGCACAAGTGCGCCGCCATTGACCGCCCCGCCCGGTCTTGCTTTAGGGTAATCAAGGCGGGCAAGCCCCTTTTGGATTTTGGGAGGGAACGGCCCCAAGCTGAAAGAGGCGGCGGACAAGCGCCGACAAGGGGCTTGTCCGCCCTTGCCCACCTGCAAGCGGAGGGACGGGCGGCGGTCAAGGCCGGGCGCAAGCCCGCTTGTTTCAGCCTTGACGGACGCCCGGCGCTCCGCTACTTCGGGACACTTTGTCCCACCAGCGGGGGACGAAAGACGGGGGACGGGGGCTTATATACCTGCCGCCGCTCTCTGAAAACGAACGGGCTTTTTGTTCCCTCCCGGTCACAAAAACCCCGCCCGTTTCCCTGCCGGTGCAAGCGGGGCGCAAACAGCACCGCCCCCCCGCTTCCCCCGTCAGCCACGCCAGCAGGTATAACACACTACACCTTGCAAGCAAGGTCGTGTGCCAAGGGGGTGCCGTTGCCCCCCTTTGGAAACCCCCGGTTTTGTCGGAGTGTGGCCACAGTCCGCAATCCTGCGCCCGTGTCCCCACCCCTCCAAAACGCAAAGAAGCGGCGCAGACCAGCCCAACCCCACGGGCTGATCTGCGCCGCTTCTTTGTTCGGCCTGCGGGCCGGGACGGGAGTTTTACGTGGACTGTTGAAGTGCAAAATTTGCGTTTTAATTATGGCGTTTTGCTGTTGCGTGTTATGTCGTATTGTGGTATAATCATAGTAACAGATAGGGGGCGATTTTTTGAAAATAGTTGCGGAACGAATACGGAGCCTGCGGGAGAGTGCGAAGCTGTCACAGGTGAAAATGGGTGAAATCGTAGGGGCGAAGCAGTCCAGCCTAAACCGCTATGAGCAAGACCAGACTTCCCCCAGCTATGAAACCCTTGTGCGCTATGCGGATTATTTTGATGTGTCGCTGGACTATATTCTGGGCCGTACCGATGACCCACGGGGCAAGCTGTACGGGTGCAAGCCCAAGTTTGCCGACAGCGACCCGGAGCTGGAAAAGTTTGTGGAGATGTGCTTTGACCCCAAGTCCCCCATGAACAGCCGCTTGAAAGAAACCCTGTTGACCATGCTGCGGGAGGGGAAGAAATGAAAGCTGTGATTTACGCCCGCTATTCCTCCGATAACCAGCGGGAAGAAAGCATAGAAGGACAAATCCGGGAGTGTACCGCCTTTGCCGAGAAGAACGGTATTACCATCCTGCGCCACTACATTGACCGGGCCTTTTCCGCCAAGACCGACAACCGCCCGGAATTTCAGAACATGATTAAGGACAGCGGCAAGCGCCTGTTCGATATGATTATCGTTTGGAAGCTGGACAGGTTTGCCCGCAACCGCTACGACAGCGCCCGCTACAAGGCCGCTTTGAAAAAGAACGGGGTCAAGGTGGTGTCTGCCACCGAGGTCATTTCAGACGGGGCCGAGGGTATCATTCTGGAAAGCGTGCTGGAGGGCTACGCTGAATACTACTCCGCCGACCTGTCCGAAAAGGTTGTCCGGGGCATGACGGAGAACGCCTTGAAATCCAAGTACAACGGCGGCACCCTGCCCATCGGCTATCAGATCGACAGTGACCAGTGTTTCCAGCTTGACCCGCTCACCGCCCCTTTTGTCCGGGAGGCGTTCCAGCGGTATGACGAGGGGGCCACCATGACCCAAATCCGGGACTGGCTCAATGAGCAGGGCGTAAAGAACACACGAGGCCAGAAAATGACCTATAACAGCGTCCAGCACCTTCTGAACAACCGCCGCTATATTGGGGAATACACCTACCGGGACATTGTAGTGCCGGACGGTATTCCCGCCATCGTCCCCCAAGACCTCTTTGACCGGGTGCAGGAGAAGCTGGCGAAGAACAAGAAAGCCCCGGCCCGCCACAAGGCCGAGGACGATTACTTACTAACGACCAAGCTGTTCTGCGGCTATTGCGGGGCCTATCTCTGCGGCGAGAGCGGCACCAGCCACACGGGGAATGTCCACCACTACTACAAGTGCGTGTCGGTGAAGAAGAAGCGCACCGAGTGCCACAAGAAGTCCGTCAGGAAAGAATGGATTGAAGATTTGGTGGTCAGCGAAACCATGAAGATGGTGATGGACGATACCGCCATTGAAGCCATTGTGTCCATGCTGATGGATTTGCAGGAAAGGGAGAATGTCAACCTGCCCCTCTATGAACAGCAGCTGCGGGAGGCGGATACAGCCATTCAAAACCTGCTGAACGCCATCCAGCAGGGTATCTTGACCAAGTCCACGAAAGGGCGGCTGGAAGAACTGGAAGCCACGAAAGAGGAACTGGAAACCAAGATTGCCTGTGAGAAGCTGGCGAAGCCCAAAGTCAGCGCCGAGTTTATGACCTTTTGGCTCCACCGTTTCCGCAAGCTGGATGTGCGGCAGAAGTCCCACAGGAAGATGTTGATTGATACCTTTGTCAACGCCATTTTCCTGTATGATGACAAGATGGTGATAACCTTCAACTACAAGGACGGGACGGACACCATCTCTTTTGATGACCTGAAAGCGGCGCTGGATAAGGAAAAAACAGGTTCGGATTTGGATTGCTCAACTGCACCATACGGCGAAAACCGGCCTGGAGGGGCCGGTTTTCCGCTTTACTGATTCCGAGCTGGTTACGGAGGGCTTCCGCCATGTCTGTCGAGCAATATCTTCCCTTCTGGCCGAAACTGACCGACGCGCGCTTTGCGGCGGGCGGCAGCCTGCGCTGACCGGACGCTACGCTGTCCGCATCAAAAAACGGCCGCTTATGCGGCCGTTTTTGTCCGCTCCCTGCCGGAGCGTTATGTGATGCTGTTGAGGTACTCCTCCGCGAAATGCGCGGCGACCGCACCGTCTGACGCGGCGGTGACGATCTGCCGCACCGCCTTAGTGCGCACGTCGCCCACCGCGAACACGCCCGCGACGCTGGTGCGCGTCGTCTCGTCCGCGATCAGGTAGCCCTGTTCGTCCAGCGCGGTCTGACCGGCCAGCAGCGCGGTATCCGGCACGCGGCCAACCGCCGCGAACACGCCGTCGCACGCGATCGAGCGGACCGCGCCGGTTTTGACGTTTTCCACCTGTACGCCGGTGACGCGCTCGGCATGGAGCAGCTTTGTCACGCGGCTGTCCCAGACGATTTCCAGGTTTTCCGCGGCCTGCAGGGATTTTTCATATACCTTGGAGGCGCGCAGCGTATCGCGGCGGTGGATCAGGTACACCTTTTCGCACAGCTTGGCAAGCAGCAGCGCGTCCCCGACTGCGGTGTTGCCGCCGCCGACCACGCAGACCGTCCGGCCCTTATAGAACATCCCGTCACACGCCGCGCAGTAGGCCATGCCGCGGCCGACCAGCGCCTGCTCCTCCGGCACACCGAGCGGACGCGGCGACGCGCCTGTGGCAAGCACCACCGTCCGCCCCTCGACCACGCCCTCGTCGGTCGTGACCCGCTTGACCGGCCCTTCCAGGCTGACCTCTGTCACGGTCGCCAGCAGCGATTCCGCGCCGAACCGCTCCGCGCCGCGCTGCATGCGCTCGCCCAGCTCAAAGCCGTCGATCGGCTCGTCAAAGCCCGGGTAATTCTCCACCTGCTCGGTGGTGGCCATCTGCCCGCCCGCGGACAGCTTTTCGATCACCAGCACGCTCAGTCCGGCGCGGGCGCCGTACAGCGCCGCGGTATAGCCGCCCGGCCCGCCGCCAATGACCAGCATATCATATAGTTTTCCCATAGGCCTGCCTCGCTTTCCTGTTTATACGGACTGCGCCTGCATCCAGGCGTCGATATCCGCCTTGGAGCCCGGCGCGACCAGCTTCTCGCCCGCCGCCCCATTCTTCACAAGAATGAGCGAGGGGATGGTGTCGACCGAGAACCGCTGCGCCAGCTCGGGCTGCTCGTCAATGTTGACCTGGGCGACCGCCGCGCGCCCCGCGTAAGCCTCGGGCAGCTTGGCGACCACACCCGCAATCCGGCGGCAGTAGGTACACCACGGCGCCCAGAATTCCAGCAGCACCGGCTGCGCGGACTGTTCCACGAGTTCCTGATAGTTTTCCTTGGTAATCTGCAGCATTGCCATTATCAACAGCTCCTTTTCTATCTGTATTTCTGGTATACTTTTATTATACCCGTTTTTCCGTCGATTACTGTGAGTTTGTCACCAACAGCTTTTGAGGAGGGGTCCGGTTTGTCTAAAACGATCGTCTGTCTGGGGGATTCCAACACCTGGGGCTACGACCCGCGCGGCTTCGGCGGCGGGCGCTGGCCGGACGGTGTGCGCTGGACCGCGCGGCTGAACGCGCGGCCGGAATGGATCATCCACAACCTTGGGGAAAACGGCCGCGCCATCCCGCATACCCCGTTCGAGCTGCGGACGCTGTGCGGCCAGCTCGCGGCGCTGCGGCCGTTCGACGGGCTTTGCGTGATGCTCGGCTCGAACGACCTGCTGCTCGGCGTACCGCCCGCGGGCGCGGCCGCGCGGATGGAGCGCCTGCTTGGATGCCTGTCTGACTTCGGCGTCCCCCTCCTGTTGATCGCCCCGCCCTGTTTCCAGTCCGGCGACTGGGTGCGGGAGGAGGCGCTGCTCGCCGCCTCCGCGCGCCTCGCGGGGTATTACCGGACGCTGGCCGGTGAAAGCGGCGCGGCCTTTGCCGACGCGGGCCGCTGGGATATCCCCCTGTGCTTCGACGGGGTGCATTTCACGGCCGAGGGCCATGCGTGCTTTGCCGCGCAGGCCGGCGGGGCGTTCGCCGCGGCATTTTGCGGAGCAAAATGATTTCCGAAAAAAGTTCTAAAATATTATAAAAACACCCTTGAAAAGCATTTTAAATCGGGTTATCCTGTTCCCAGACCGGTCAATCCACTGAAAGGAACATTCTGTTATGAAACTGATCGAACTGCCCGCCCTGCCGATTGCTTTCCTGCGCCGCACCGGCCCCTATGGACCGGAAAACCGTGCGCTGGTGGAACGGCTCAAACGTCTGGCACGGGACGCCGACCTGCTGGATGCGGGGTCAGTCATTTTCTGCGCCGCCTGGGACGACCCCGCCTGCACGCCGCCCGAAGTCTGCCGGTATGACGCCTGCCTTGTCCTCCGGCTGGCGGCGCGGCTGCCGGATACCTGTTCAGGCTACCTGCCGGACGGGCGTTACGTCTGTTTTACTGTGCCGCACACGCCGGAGGCGCTTTCCGAAATATACGGCACGGCTGTCCGCACCGTCGGTTGCTGTGGATTATCCGCCGACCCATCCCGCCCGATGCTGGAAGCCTATCCGCTTTCCCTCGTGCAGCGGGGAAGGTGCCAATTTTATGTCCCTGTTCTCTGAAAAACAGCAGAAAAGCGCCGCAATGCGGCGCTTTTTCCTTATCCCTTTTTCGCCTGCGCCTTGGCTTCAAAGCGCGCCTTGTCCACAATGGCGCGCTGGTGCGTACCCTCGCCGATCAGGCCGGCCTCGTCATAGGCCGCGACATGGAAGGTTAAGATCTTTCCGTTCGGTGCGATCTCGGTCAGTTCGGTCTCAATGCGGACCTCCATGCCCTCGGGCGTCGCCGCGACATGGCTGACGTTGACCAGTGTGCCGACCGTGGTCTTGCCCGCTTCCAGGTGTGCCTCCACGCTGGACGCGGCGGTATTCTCAATCGCGGCGACCATCATCGGCGTTGCGAACACGGCCACCAGGCCGCTGCCGACGTTGGATGCGAGCTTGTCCGCGGTGACGGTGAGCTTCTGCTCGCCCTTGATGCCAATTTCCATATCCTTATTCTCCCTTTCTGCGGATCTCGGTCTTGCCGCCCATATACGGCTGAAGCGGCTGCGGGATGGCCACCGAGCCGTCCGCGCGCAGGTTGTTCTCCAGGAATGCGATCAGCATGCGCGGCGGTGCGACGACCGTGTTGTTGAGCGTATGCGCGAAGTACAGCTCCTTGGAATCCTTGCCGCGCACACGGATGCCCAGACGGCGCGCCTGCGCGTCGCCCAGGTTGGAGCAGGAGCCGACCTCGAAATACTTCTTCTGGCGCGGCGACCATGCCTCCACGTCGCACGACTTGACCTTGAGGTCGGCCAGGTCGCCCGAGCAGCACTCCAGCGTGCGCACCGGAATATCCAGCGAGCGGAAGAAGTCCACCGTGTTCTGCCACAGCTTGTCGTACCACATCGGGGATTCCTCCGGCTTGCAGACCACGACCATTTCCTGCTTTTCAAACTGGTGGATGCGGTAAACGCCGCGCTCCTCGATGCCGTGCGCGCCGACCTCCTTGCGGAAGCAGGGCGAATAGCTGGTAAGCGTCTGCGGCAGGGTATCCTCGTCGTTGATCGAATCGATGAACTTGCCGATCATGGAATGCTCGGAGGTGCCGATCAGGTACAGGTCCTCGCCCTCGATCTTGTACATCATGTTCTCCATTTCCTTGAAGGACATGACGCCCTTGACCACGTCGCCGTGGATCATAAACGGCGGGATATAATAGGTGAAGCCGCGGTCGATCATAAAGTCGCGCGCATAGGACAGGATGGACGAATGCAGACGCGCGATGTCCCCTCTCAGGTAATAGAAGCCGTTGCCCGAGGTCTTGCGGGCGGCGTCCAGGTCGATGCCGTCAAAGGATTCCATGATATCGACGTGATACGGTATTTCATAATCCGGAACAACGGGGTCGCCGAACTTTTCAAGCTCCACATTTTCCGAGTCGTCCTTACCGATCGGCACGGACGGGTCAATGATGTTCGGAATGACCATCATGCGGTTTTTGACTTCCTCGGCAAAGGTCTTTTCCTCCTCTTCCAGCCTTGCCATCTCGTCTGCCATGGCCTTGACCTCGGCCTTGACCTGCTCGGCCTCGTCCTTCTGGCCCTTTGCCATCAGGCCGCCGATCTCCTTGGACTTTTTGTTGCGCAGGGCGCGCAGCTCGTCGCAGCGGGTCTTGGCGGCGCGGAATTTGGCGTCGAATTCAATGACCTCGTCAACGAGCGGCAGCTTTTCGTCCTGGAACTTCTTTTTGATGTTCTCTTTCACCGCGTCCGGATTCTGTCGGACAAATTTGATATCCAGCATTTTACGTTTCTCCTTTTTATTCTTCTGTTGTTAAATCCTCTATCTGTTTTTGCACGGCTTCAAATAACTTGTTGATATCCGAGCCGAACGAATTTTCCGCGGCGCTGCCGAGCAGGCGTTCCGCACCGTATTTTTCCACCAACGCGTCGTATTCCCGCACCGCATCCGCCGTGTTTTCCGACAGAAGCTGTGCGCTGATGCGCGCCAAGCCGGCATATACGTCGCGCTCCTCCATGCGCAGCGTGGCGGCGGCGACCACATCGGTCTGCGCCAGCTCGCTGTCGAGCGCGCTGCGCACGCCGTCCAGCGCCTTGCTCTGCGCGTCGAACTGCTTTTGCAGGTCTTCCATTTTCTGTGTCGCGCCCTGCGCGACCGTTTGCTGCTCGGTCAACTGGTTGGTCAGCGTGTCAAGCTGCCTGTCCGCGCGAGCCTGCGCGATATAGCTGATTAAAATCAGCGCGAGCGCCACGGTGAACAGGCCGATAATATAAAAGGTAAGCGTCGTGCGGCTGAGCTTTTTTTCCGGCTTGGACCCGTCCGGCGTTTTTTTCTGCTCGTCCATGTTTTCCTCCTTATACGCGCAGGCTGCGCAGCGCTTCGATCAGGCGTTCCAGATCGTCCGAACCATAATATTCCAGCGTCAGGGTGCCGCTTGTTTTCCCCTGCTGGATGCCGACCTTGCGGCCGAGCGCGCTTTCCAGCTCCCGCGCGGCTTCGGACAGGTAATCCACGGAAAAACCGGCGCTTTCGGGCTTCTGCACCGGCTTTTTGTTCAGCTTTTTCGCCAACGCCTCGGCCTGCCGCACGGTCATGCCGGCCATCTGTCTGGCCGCTTCCACACGTTTGTCCGCTTCGGACACCGCCAGCACGGCGCGCGCATGCCCGCCGGACAGCTTGCCCTCGCTGACCATGACGCGCACCTCGTCGGGCAGCGCCAGCAGGCGCAGCGCGTTCGCTACCGCCGGCCGCGATTTGACCACGCGGCGCGCGACCTCCTCCTGCGTCAGCCCGAACTGCCGCATCAGCAGGTCATAGCCCTCGGCCTCCTCAATGGGATTGAGGTCCTGCCGCTGCAGGTTTTCGATCAGGGCCAGCTCCATGATCTCGCTTTCCCGCGCTTCCAGTACCATGGCTGGTATCTCCTTGAGCCCCGCCATCCGCGCCGCGCGCCAGCGCCGCTCGCCGGCTATGATTTGGTAGTAGCCGCTCTTCTCCCCCGCGCGCACGGTAATCGGTGTGATTACGCCGTGCAGGCGGATACTCTCCGCCAGTTCTTCCAGCGCGGTTGGGTCAAAGACCTTGCGCGGCTGGTTGGGGTTTGGCTCGATCTTGGAAAGGGAAAGCTGGGTGACGCCGCCCGACGCCGCGCCCGCGGCGCTCAGGTCTGCGACATCGCCGCCGAACAGATTGGACAGACCGCCTCCCAGTCCCCTTTTGTTCGATGACATCAGACTCTCCCCTTTTCCTGCTTATTCTTTTTCAGTATTTCATCCGCGAGGGAAAGATATGCTTCCGCGCCGCGGCACATCCGGTCGTAATCCGTGATCGGCTTGCCGTGGCTGGGCGCTTCGCTCAGGCGCACGTTGCGCGGCACGACTGACGAGAATACCTCGCCCGGAAAGTGTTTTTTCACCTCTTCGACCACCTGGATGGACAGGTTGGTACGTCCGTCAAACATGGTCAGCAGCACGCCTTCCAGCGCGAGCGACGGATTCATGCTCTTTTTGACCATACGGACGGTCGTCATCAGCTGGCTCAGGCCCTCCAGCGCGTAATATTCGCACTGCAGCGGCACCAGGAAGCTGTCCGCCGCACAGAGGCAGTTGAGCGTGAGCAGTCCCAGCGAGGGCGGGCAGTCGATGAAAATATAATCGTATTCTTCCCTGACGCGGTCGAGCACGCCCTTGAGACGGTTTTCCCGTCCCTCCATCATGATGAGGTCCAGCTCCGCGCCTGCCAGGTTAACGTTCGCGCCGATCAGATCGACCCATTTGGTCGATACAATGGCGCTTTTCACATCCGGCTCGTCCGCGACGATCAGATCATAGATCGAGGTCTTCAAAGAGCGCGGATCAACGCCAAAGCCGGACGTTGCGTTGCCCTGCGGGTCAAAGTCGCACAGCAGCACGCGCTTGCCGCGCTCGAACAACGCGGCCGCAAGATTGATGGCCGTGGTTGTTTTGCCGACGCCGCCCTTTTGATTGGCGAACGCGATGATTTTACCCATAAGCGTTTTTCTCCTCGGCTTTCCCTTATTTTCTTACGGGTTTTATTATAGCACAACGCCAGTCAAAAGCAAAGAAAAAACAGCAATGTTTCACATGAAACAACCCAAGATTTTTGTTTCACGTGAAACACTGCCGTATCAATATCAAAATCAGTTGCAGCGGGCATGCGGAATGCAGATGGTAAGCGTCAGCCCGTCGTCGCTTTCCTGCTGCTCGACGGTCGCGCCGATGCCCGCGTCCACCATAACGCCGACCGCGCGGTTAAGCGTATTCAGGAAAAAGCGGACATCCTTAATCAGCCGGATCACCTTGCGCTCCTGTCCCGACGGCGTTTCCTTTTCCTTTAGCAGGGTATCGATATACTGTTCCGCGCGGCTGACGTTCAAATCATGCTCGATGATAAACTTGGTCGCGTTGATGCGGTCCTCCTCCTGCTCCAGACGGAGCAGGCAGCGGGCGTGCCGTTCGGTCAGGTTCGCGCTGCGGATCATCTCCATATTCTGCGGCGAAAGGCGGAGCAGACGGAGCTTGTTCGCCACCGCCGACTGTGTTTTGCCGACCTTGCGCGCGGCTTCCTCCTGTGTCAAGCCGTACTGGTCGATCAGCCGCTTAAAACCGTTCGCTTCCTCGAAAAAGTCCAGGTCGCGCCGCTGCAGGTTTTCCACCAGCGCTATCGCGGAGGAATCCTGCGAATCCGCGGCAATCACCAGGCAGGGTACTTCATTCAGTCCCGCCACGCGGGCCGCGCGCAGCCGGCGCTCCCCCGCGACCAGCTCATAGCCGCCGTTCGGCGCGCGCCGCACGGTCAGCGGATTGAGCACCCCATATTGACGGATGCTCTCCGCAAGCTGGGCAATCGCCTCGGGGTCAAAATATTTACGCGGCTGATTAGGGTTGCGCGCAATATCGCTCACGCGGATGCGGCGTAATGTACGGTCCTCTTTTCCTGTCACAAGTGTCAAAACCGACATCAAATTCATTACCTCCTTATGTCCTTTGGTAATAGATTACCATATTATTACATTTTGGCAAGGAAAATCGACCGCAAAACTTTGCTTTTTCGACCGTTACCAGTCATTTCCTATCAGAAAACACACATTTCCGTGCATTTTCGGACAAAAAATAACCCTCTGTTATTTCTCAACAGAGGGTTTACATTTTGTAATTACAGGGGGTCGGTCTGTATTTTTTTGAAGCGGCGGGGATAACGGTCGGGCGTATCCTCGCGCTTCTGCAGGCGGACCAGCGTGCGCTCTACTCCGGCATGCGGCACGGTATAGTGCAGCAGCTCGGCGGCGGGCGCGCCGAGTACAGCGAACGCATGCGCGGCCGAACCGACCTCGTCCATGCAGTCCGCGGCTTTCATGGCATAGAACGCGCCGCCCACCCTGACCATCGGCAGGACCAGCTCGCACAACACGCGCAGCTCGGCAACCGCGCGCGCGACCGCAACGTCGAACGCGGCGCGATGCGCTTTGGCGAACTCCTCCGCACGCGCGTGAACAGCGGTGCAGTTGGACAGGCCGAGCGTCGCGATCGTCTCCTGCAGGAAGTCGACGCGCTTGCGCTGCGCGTCCAACAGGGTAAACGCGGTATCCGGACAGAGGATGGCGAGCGGCACGCCCGGGAAGCCCGCGCCCGTACCGACATCCAGCACGGTCCGGCCAGCCGACAGATGGGGCGCGAGCACCGCACAGTCAAGGAAGTGCCGCGTCACGACCTCCGTGGGATCGGTCACCGCGGTCAGGTTCATCACCCGATTCTTCTCCAGCAGAAGATCGGAAAAGCGCAGCAATTTTTCCACAGCCTGTGGAGAAAAAGAAAGGGAAAGCTGCTTTAGTCCGTCCTCCAACAGCATGCGCTCGTTCATGCGTTTCCTCCTTTCCACCGTGTTTCCATGTAGATCATCAGCGCCGTAATATCCGCGGGCGAAACACCCGATATCCGCGCGGCCTGTCCGAAGTTGAGCGGCTTGACCGCGTTCAGCTTTTGCCGCGCCTCCAGGCGGATTGAATCAATCGCGCTGTAATCCAGCTCGGGCGGCAGCGGACGGCTCTGCAGCTTACGGTACTGCTCCACGTCGCGTTCCTGACGGTCGATATAGCCCGCGTATTTGATGCGGATCTCGACCTGCTCCCGAATGACCGCCGGCAGCGCCGGCCGGTCGGGGTCGAACGGCGCCAGGTCTGCATAACTCAGCTCGGGGCGGCGCAGCAGGTCGATCAGCTTGCAGCCCGCCTTGAGCGGCGCACTGTTCTTCCCCGCGAGGAAGCCGTTGACCGCATCCGTCACCGGCACGCCCACCGACGCCACACGGCTGATCTCCTGCTGTACCTGCTCATATTTGCGCTGCACGCGCGCGCCGCGTTCCGGCGGGTTCAGCCCCACGCGCACGCCGATGGGTACCAGGCGTTCGTCCGCGTTGTCCTGCCGCAGCAGCAAGCGGTATTCCGAGCGCGAGGTCATCATCCGGTACGGCTCGTTCGTGCCGCGCGTCACCAGGTCGTCGATCAGCGTGCCGATATAACCGTCCGCGCGGTCGAGGATGAGCGGTTCCTCCCCCTTGAGGCGCAGCGCGGCGTTGATGCCCGCGACCAAACCCTGCGCGGCGGCCTCCTCATAGCCGGAGGAACCGCAGAACTGCCCTGCGCCATACAAGCCTCTGATTTTTTTCGTTTCCAGCGTGGGGCGCAGCTCCAACGGGTCAACGCAGTCATATTCAATGGCATAAGCCGGCCGCATGATCTCGGCGTGCTCTAGACCCTTGACCGTATGCAGCATATCGCGCTGCACGTCGAACGGCATGGAGGAGGAAAAGCCCTGCACATAGATCTCCTCTGTCTCAAGCCCCATCGGCTCTAAAAAAAGCTGGTGGCGCGGCTTATCCGCGAAGCGGACGACCTTGTCCTCGATCGACGGGCAGTAACGCGGGCCGACCCCCTCGATCCTGCCGCCGTACAGCGGCGAGCGGTCCAGGTTCGCGCGGATGATCTCATGCGTCCTGCCGGTCGTATAGGTCAGGTAACAGACCGCCCGATTTTCCGGCGGCCGTTCGGTATCGAACGAAAAGGGGATGATCTCCTCCTCCCCCCTCTGCAGCTCCAAGCCGGAAAGGTCGATCGAACGGCGGTGGATGCGCGGCGGCGTGCCGGTCTTGAAGCGCTGCAGCCGCAGGCCGAGCGCGCGCAGCGACTCGGTCAGCGGGCCTGCCGCCGCCATCCCGTCCGGTCCGCTTTCCCGCGTGTAGTCCCCGATAATGATACGGCCGCCCAGAAAGGTGCCGGTTGCGATAATGACCGCCCTGACCGGATGGCGCGCGCCGATCGCGGTCGTGACCGCGCTGACCGCGCCGTTTTCGGTTTCCACCGAAACGACTTCGTCCTGCATGAGCTGCAGGCCCTCCTGCTGTTCGAGCGCATGCTTCATATACGTTCTGTATTGTACGCGGTCGGCCTGCGCGCGCAGCGAATGCACCGCCGGCCCTTTCCCGCGGTTGAGCATGCGGTACTGGATGCAGGCCGCGTCGGCCGCGCGCGCCATCTCGCCGCCCAGCGCGTCGATCTCGCGCACCAGATGTCCCTTTGCCGTGCCGCCGATCGCCGGATTGCAGGGCATATTGCCGACCGCGTCCAGGTTGATCGTAAAGCAGGCGGTCTTCATGCCAAGGCGCGCCGCCGCCAGCGCGGCTTCGATCCCCGCATGCCCCGCCCCGACCACGGCAACGTCGAACGGCTCAGACAAAAAAAGCATGACGCACAATCCTCCTTTTCTGACCGGATGGTCCTATAATATACAGCAAAGTGTCCGTATTTCTGTGTTTTATTTTGTGCATAGCTGTTGATAACTCTGTGTAAACTTGGGATAACTTCTGCCAAATGTGGATTCTGTTAAATACATAATATTATTTTTATATTATAATATACAGATCGTATTCTCTTATAGAAAGCGGCAAACGCAAACAGGGCCGCTGCCGAAGCAGCGGCCCTGCATTTCCATCGGGCGGCCGGTTTATTTACCGACACAAAAATCGCTGAAGATGCGCGAGACGACAGCCTCGGTCACGGTTTCGCCGGTGATCTCACCCAGCGCGGCAATCGCGCCCTCCGCGTCCATCACAACGGCGTCGGGCGTCATTCCGGACTGGGCGGCGTACAACGCGGCCTCGCACCGCTCCGCGGCGCGGGCCAGCGCGGCGGCCTGGCGGGAATTGGTAATCAGTGCGCCGTCAAACGCGCCGTCGCCAAAGCCGACCGTTCTGGGGATCAGGTCGAGCAGCCGCTGCAGGCCCTCCCCCGTCTTGGCGGACAGGGGTACGATATGCAGGAAATGCTTTTTCAGCAGCTTTTCCTCCAGCCGGCGCGGCAAGTCGTCCTTATTGACCACCGCGATCGCCCGATGCCCCGCGGAACGCGCGAGCACCAGCATATCCTCGTCCCCCAGCGGGCGGGAGCCGTCGAACACCGCAAGGATCAGAGCGGACGCCGAAGCCTCCGCCATCGCGCGGTCGATGCCCGCCTGCTCGATGGGATCGTTCGTATCCCGCAGGCCGGCCGTATCGGTCACGCGCAGCAAAAGCTGGCCCACCTTGACGTTCTCCTCGATCAGGTCGCGCGTTGTGCCGGGGATATCGGTCACGATCGCGCGCTCCCGTCCCAGCAGCGCGTTGAGCAGCGTGGACTTGCCCGCGTTCGGCCGCCCCAGGATCACACAGGGGATGCCCTCCCGCAGGATACGCCCGCGCTCATAGCTTTCCGCCATGCTGTACAGGCGGCTGGTCGTGCGGTGGAGCAGCGCGGCCGCGTCCTCGAACAGCACGGGGTCGATATCCTCATCCGGAAAATCCACCACCGCGTGGAAATGCGCGACCATGCCGATCAGCTCGCCCCGCATCTCCTGCACCGGCGAGCCGACCGCGCCCATGACCTGCGCGGCCGCATTCTGCGCAGCCTCGGCCGTGCGCGCGGTAATCAGGTCGTGAACCGCCTCGGCCTCGGAAAGACCCATCTTGCCGTTGAGGAAGGCCCGTCGGGTGAACTCGCCCGCCTCCGCTTGGCGGACGCCCTGCGCGAACAGGGCATCCAGCCCAAGCTGGAGCACCGCGGTCGAACCGTGGCACTGTAATTCGGCCATAGGCTCGCCGGTATAGGTGTGCGGCGCGTGCAGCGCAACCGCAAAGCAGCAGTCGACGACCTTGCCATTCTTATCCCGCAGCGTGCCGTAAACCAGCTTCTGCGAGGGCGCTGTGGTCAGGCTTTTCCCGTTTTTCGCATCAAAAACCGCGGCGACCGCTTCAATCGCCCGTTCGCCCGATACCCGAATCAATCCGATCGGACCGCCTGCGGATGAAATGGCGGCAATGGTATCGTTCATCAATGCTATCCCCCACGAAAATCAGTGATGCGGGCGATAGCTGCTGTCAGGCGCGATCACCACGCGGCGGCCGGGCTCGGTGCCGGTCGAATAGGTCGTCACGCCGTTGAAATCCTGCAGCGCGGCATGGATAATGCGGCGCTCGTAGGGGTTCATCGGCTCGAGCGTCATCGAACGATGGGACTTGACGACCTTCATCGCCATTTTGCGCGCCAGGCGTTCCAGGCTTTCCATCCGCTTGACGCGGTAATTCTCGGTATCCACGGACAGGCGGACATGCTCGTCCAGCGCGTTGTTCAGCACCAGCGAGCCAAGGTACTGGATCGCGTCCAGCGTATCCCCGCGGCGGCCGATGACCGGACCCATATCCGGTCCGGAAATCTCAATGCGGAGCTGGTCGCACTCGACCTGCGGCAGGATGGTGACCTTGCCCTCCACGCCCATTTTTTCCAGCAGTCCGGTGACGAAATCCGTCGCCAGGACCTCGGCCTTTTTCATGCATTCCTCGGAAACCGGAATCAGCTCGCGCTCTTTGGGAACGGACGGCGTGATGGGCCGCTCCTCGCGCGGGCGGCGCTCCCGACGCTCGCGGCGCGGACGGTCCCCGCGCTCGCGGCGTTCGCGGCGCGGCGGGCGCTCCACCTCCAGCTTTTCCGGCACGAAGTCCGCGGGCGCGGCCTTGACCAGACGGGGCGTATCGTCATCCGTGGTGATGGAGAGCTTTTTCGGCTTTTCCGGCTTCTCTTCCTTTTTCTTTTCCACAGGGGTGTGGACAGGTTCGGCCGACTTTACCGGCTCGTCCGGCACCTCATAGGTCACGCGGACGCGGGCCGGCGTCGCGCCGATGCCCAAAAAGCCCTTTTTGCCGTTATCCAGCACTTCTACCGAAACGTCGTCCCGATCCAGGCCGAGCTGCTTCAAAGCGGCCTGGATCGCAGCGTCGCGGGTCTCCCCGGTCGTTTCAATGAATTTCTGCATGGTTTATTTGTCCCCCTTTTTCTTTTTGGCTTCCAGGGACTGCTGCCGCTGCGCTTCCCGATTGGCGATGCGCTTGGCTTCCTTGGCGGCCTCGATGCGCGCGGCTTCCTCCGCCTCTTTCTTTTCGCGCTTGCCGCGCAGGTACTTGGTCAGGATAATCTCCTGCACGCAGGAGAACACGTTGTTGAAAATCCAGTAGATGCCGATGGCGCCCGGCAGGATAAAGCCGAAATACAGCGACATCAGCGGCATCAGCAGGTTGAGCATCTTCATCTGGCCGGCGGCGGCGCTGCTCGGCATGCTCTGCATCTTCTGCATGACATAGCTGGACAGGAACGCGGTCGCGCCCGACAGGATCGGGATGATCCAGATAAAGCCGGGATGGGTGATGGACGGCGTCTGCGCCAGGTTCAGGCCGAGGAAATGGAAATCGATATTGAGCAGCTCGCCCATACCGTCCGTAATTTTGGTGATGGCCTCGGGCCAGACGTTGCCCGCGCTCTGGAACATATCGCCCAGCTTCTCGGCAATCGTGATCTGGCCGTAATAGCCGGCGGTCGCAATATCCACGCCAACCTCATTGGCCAGTTTCGCGATAACCTCGTCGCTGAAGCCCATCATGAACTTAAGCGGCTGCTGCACCGCGTAGTACAGGCCCATCATGATCGGCAGCGGGATGAACTGCGGCAGACAGCCCGACATGGGATTGACGCCGTGCTTGTCATACAGCTTCTGCATCTCGTCGTTGAGCTTGACGCGGTTGTTGGCGTACTTTTTCTGAAGCTGCTGCAGCTCCGCGTTGAGCGCGCTCATTGCGAGCATACTCTTTTTGCCCTTAACGGCAAGCGGTATGCAGATCAGCTTGACGAGCAGCGCGAACAGGATAACGGCAAGGCCGTACGACCCGACCGCCTTGAAGATTGCCAGCAGGATCAGGCCGAGTGGCCTGACGATAATAAGACCGAATGCTTCTCCCATTATAATCCTCCCGTAATCCGGCGGGGACGGCCGCCACCGCCGGAAGGAAATTCAATTTTTCTCGCGCGCCGCAGCGCGCGGAGGATGGAAAACGGCCGCGCCGCCCCCCTTTCCCCCTTTACGGCACCGGATCGTATGGACCCCGTTTGGAAAACGGATGGCACCGCATAATCCGCTTGAAAGCCAGCCAGCCGCCTTTGAGCGCGCCGTATTTTTCAATCGCCTCGATCGCATACTGCGAGCAGGTCGGGATATAACGGCAGCAGGGCGGTCTGGCGGGCGAAATATGCCGGCGGTAAAAGCGGATCGCCGCCAGCATAAAGCGTTTCAAGACCGTGCTGCGGCGGACGGGTTCTCGCGGAGCGCCCGCAGCAGCGATTTTTCGATTTCCAAATAGGTCGCGCCCACCGCGCGGCTGCGCGCGACAAGCACGATGTCGATTCCCCTTGCAAATTCATTTTCATGCAAGCGGTAGGCCTCCCGAAACAGCCGCTTGACGCGGTTGCGCTGCACGGCCTTGCCCAGCTTTGCGCTGACGGTCAGGCCGAGCCGGTTACAGCCCAGCTTGTTTTTGCGACAGTACAGCACCAGATGCCTGCCCGCGGACGATGCGCCGCGGTGGTACAGCCGCCGGAATTCATGGTTTTCCTTTAAGGATATCGTATTTTTCATTTTTGAAACCCCTCGTTTTTCCGATGCCCCTGAAAAACGAATCTCTTTGCATCTAAGTACACTGCAAAGCTGGCGGACGCCTCTTTTCCGCTCCGGCGGGCGCCGCCCAAACGATCTGCGCCGGTTTTCCGCTAAGAAAAAACGAACCGCTTACAGCATAAGCGGCTCGTTACGAACACTTCCGCGCCGCAGGCGCGATGAAAATAGAAAAGCAGGCTTTTCATCAAAACCCGCATGGAAGCTGCAGCTTCCAGTCAAGCTTACGCAGTGAGCTTGGCGCGGCCCTTCGCGCGGCGGCGGGCCAGCACCTTGCGGCCGTTCGACGTGCGCATGCGCTTGCGGAAACCATGCTCCTTGGAGCGCTGACGCTTCTTGGGCTGATACGTTCTCTTCATACTTCGAGCACCTCCCTGTTTGATGGATTTACGGATGGGCACCGGCATAGGTCCGGCGCATGACGCGGGCGTATGCCGCTGCCTGTCCGCAGAATATGAGACAATAATTATTATCTTATAAAAAGCGCCGAATGTCAAGGTTTTTTTATGTTTTCAGCCGCTTATCAACATCTTGGGGATTGGTAAAAAAACAGCACAATAATTGGGGTGGCAACAACGGCGGGAAGTTTGTTTTATCAACAATTTGCGTTGAATCCGCCGCCCGATTATGCTATTATAGAATTGTATTTATATCGACAGGAGGCGCCCCATGGCCAACAATATACTGGAAATGGCGCTCGAACGGCTGGAGCCTAATTTTTCACCGTCCACCATTTCCGCCTGGTTTGACGATGTCACGGTTGTTTCTTTTGCGGACAACCGTTTGATTTTGCATTCCCCTGTACAATTCAAAAAGGAGATCATCGAGCAGCGGTTCATCGACCCGCTGCAGAACGTCCTGCAGGAGCTTCTCGGCGACCCGATCTCGGTTGTGGTCGTAACCGGCGAATACACCGCGCCGACCGCCAGCTCCTCCCCTTACGACGATTATACCTTCGAGCGGTTCATCGTCGGCTCGTCGAACAAGTTCGCGCACGCGGCCGCGCTGTCGGTATCCCAGCATCCCGCGGCGGAAAACAACCCGCTTTTCATCTACGGCAACTCCGGCCTGGGCAAGACCCACCTGATGTACGCGATTGCAAACGTCATCCGCAAAACCCATCCGGAATTTCGCATCATCTATGTCAAGGGCGAGGACTTCACCAACGAGCTGATCACCGCCATACAGGAGGGCAACGTGCAGGCCTTCCGCAACAAATACCGCGTGGTAGACCTGCTGCTGCTGGACGACGTGCAGTTCATCGCCGGCAAGGAGCGCACGCAGGAGGAGTTTTTCCATACCTTCAACGCGCTGTACGAGGCGAAAAAGCAGATCGTCCTGACCTCCGACCGCCCTCCTAAGGAGATCAACACCCTGGAGGACCGCATGAAGACCCGATTCGAGTGGGGCCTGCTGGCCGATATCCAGCCGCCCGACTTTGAAACGCGCATCGCCATCATCCGCGACAAGGCCGGCAAAATGGGCGTGGCCCTGCCGGACAATGTTTCCACCTACATCGCGGAAAACATCCAGGCAAACATCCGGCAGCTTGAGGGCGCGGTCAAAAAAATCAAGGCCATGCACGAGCTGATGGACGAGGCGATCACCATTGAGCTGGCGGAAAACGCGATCGACGCGCTGCGCACGGAAAACCCCGGCCTCAACCCCACGCCCGAGCGCATCATGGAAGCGGTCGCCAATTATTTTTACATACCGGTCGAGCAGATGATCTCGCAGAACCGCTCCAAGGACGTCGCCTATCCCCGCCAGATGGCCATGTACATGATCCGGCAGGAGCTGGAATATTCCTTCCCCGATATCGCCAAAATATTCAAACGCGACCATACCACGGTCATGCACGCGTGCAACAAAATCGAGGAGGAACGCAAAAATTCCCGCGAAACCGAGGACGTCATCAAAAAGCTGCACAACAACATCCGCGGGGAATAGGATTTTCCACAATTCCCTGTGGATTGCACAGCCCAAACCCTGTGGAAAAAAATACGGCACCCGCCGACTGTGGACGACAAAAAAACAATCCACAGCCCGCTGTGTACGTCATTTCCCGCAGAAAATCTCGCTGTACACCGTTTTTCCCCAATTTCCCCAGCCTCTACTACGACGATAAAAACCTTTCCTGTTTTTTTGTCAGATTTCCGAAAGAAAGAAGAATGCCCAATGAAATTTTCCTGTGAAAAAGAAACCCTGCTCAGCCTGATCGGCACCGCCTCCCGCGCGGTCACGGGAAAGAGCGCCATGCCGCTGCTGGAAGGACTGCTGATCGACGCCGCGCCCAATTCGCTCACCCTGACCGGCTACGACCTGTCCATGGGAATCCGCACCACGGCCGAGGCCGACGTGATCGAATCCGGAAGTATCGTCCTCAACGCGCGCCTGTTTTACGATATCGTGCGCAAGCTGCCGCAGGACACGGTTTACCTGGAAACCGACGACAAGCTGCTGACCACCATCAAATGCGGCCGCGCGGTGTTTAACCTGATCGCGACCGAGGCGGACGAATATCCCGCGCTGGCCGAGGTGTCGAGCGAAACCGGCTTCTCTCTGCCCCAGTCCATGCTCAAAAGCATGATCGCGCAGACCATCTTTTCGGTTTCGGATAACGAATCCAAGCCCATCCATACCGGCTGCCTGTTCGAGCTGGAGGGCAATCGCCTGAACGTGGTCGCGGTGGACGGGTACCGCCTTTCCGTGCGCCGCGAAACCGTGGAGGGCATTTCCGGGGACATGAAATTCGTCGTACCCGGCTCCTCCCTGCGCGAAATCGAGCGCATCCTCACCGAGGAGGAGGGGGACGTCGAAATCTTTCCGGACCGGAAAAACATCCTGTTCCGCATCGGCGGCACCACGCTCATCACCCGCCTGATCGACGGCGAGTTCCTCAACTACCGCGCCGCGATACCGGCCGAGTTCGAGCATGTGGTAAAGGCCGACCGGCATGAGCTGATTACCTGCATCGAGCGCGTGTCGCTGATTGTTTCCGAAAAGCTGAAAAATCCGGTGCGCTTCCACTTTGACGGCTCGTATGTACAGATGTCGTGCATCACCGCGGTCGGCAAGAGCTATGACGAATGCGCGTTCGACGGGACGATCGACGATCTGGAAATCGGCTTTAATAACCGCTATGTGCTGGACGCGCTGCGCGCCGCGGGAGACGATACCGTGCTGCTGCAGCTCAAAGGCCCGCTCAATCCGGTCGTCGTTTCCCCGCTGGAGGGGGACAAATACACCTATCTTGTGCTGCCGGTGAGGCTGAAAGCCAATGACTGAAATCAGGATTGACACGGAATACATCAAGCTGGACGCGCTGCTCAAATTCGCGAACCTGACCGCCTCCGGCGGGGAGGCAAAGCTCCGCATCGCGGCCGGCGAGGTACAGGTGAACGGGCAGCCCTGCGCCATGCGCGGGAAAAAGCTGCGATCGGGCGACACGGTGACGCTGGACGGCGAAACCGTTGTGATACGGACCGAACAGGAGGGAACAGGCAATGGAGATCAACTATAACCAGGATGAAGCGCTGCTCCGCCGGTTCTATGAAAAGATTTATCCGTCGCTGCCGCTTTACCGGACGCGCAGCCGGTCCTCGCTGCTCAAAGCGGGGATTATGGTGCTGGCGCTGGTGCTCGCCTATCTGCCGACCCGATTCGTGCTGTTCCTTGTTGGAATTGCGGCCGTGCTGTTCTGGTGGCTGCGCAACACGTTCGGCGGCATGAACGGCAGGAGGGTGGATAAGATCCTCAAATACTATCGGGAAGAATTCGGCAAGGAAAGCGTCCCCTGCACGGTCTGCTGCAGCGATAAGGAGGTCACGGTCGGCAACGACGGCCTGGTCCGCGACTATTTCCTGCCTTATGACGAGATCACGGGCGCGGTATACGACAGCGAGATCTTCTGCTTTACGACTAAGGACAACGCCTATTATTTCCCGCTTTCCGCCATTCCGGACGGCAAGGACGCGCTGCTCGATCTGCTGCAGAGGAAAAACCCCTCCATCCAGGTGAGCGCGCTTTGAACGTTCACACGCTTGCGCTGGAAAATTTCCGCAATTATGAAAAGGCGCGTTTTGCTTTCGACCCGTCGGTCAACCTGGTCTGCGGCGAGAACGGGCAGGGCAAGACCAACCTGCTCGAAGCGGTGGCGGCCTGCTCGACCATGCGCCTGTTCCGCACGGCGCAGAAAAAAGAAGGCCTGCGCTTTGAGGCCGACCATGCGTTCATCCGCGCGGATTTTGCGGCGCACGATCGGGATTTTACCGTAGAGCTGCGCCTTTCGCGCGCCAAAAGCATGGAAATTTACAAAAACGGGGTGCGGCAGAAGCGCCAGGCGGATATGCAGGGGCTTTTGAAAACCGTTTTATTTTGTCCGGAGGATTTGATGCTGGTGCGCGCGGGCGCGGGCGCGCGGCGGCGCTTCCTGGATGTGGCGCTGTGCCAGCTTCGGCCCAATTACGCGCGCTATCTGGAGGAATACAACCGCCTGCACGACCACAAGACGCGCATCCTGCGCGACAGCGAGGAAAAACCCTCTCTGCTGAACCTGTGGGAGGATTTCTCGCTCCGCATGGCGTACTTCGGCGCACGGATCATCCGTTACCGCGCGTATTACTGCCGCAGGCTGCTGGAAGCGGCGGCGGCCGTCTACGCCGATATCGCGCCGCAGGAGGCGCTTTCCGGCGCGTATCAGACGGTTTCCTCGGTCACCGACCCGTTCGCGGACGCAAAGCAGATCGAGCAGCAGCTTGCCGCGCATGTTTACGCCCACCGCTCCGCGGAGCTGGCGGCGAAAAGCTGCCTGTCCGGCCCGCATAAGGACGACCTGACGCTCCTGCTGAACGGCCGCAGCGCGGCCGCGTTCGGCTCGCAGGGGCAGGTGCGGACGTGTACGCTTTCCCTCAAGCTCGCCGAGCGCGAGCTGTTCTTTCAGGAGGACGGGGAGTACCCCGTGCTCCTGCTCGACGACGTGCTTTCCGAGCTGGACCGCCGGCGGCAGGATTTTGTCCTCAACCGCATCGCGGACGGGCAGGTGATGATTACCTGCTGCGAGGACGGGATATCGGACAAGCTGCGCGCCGGCGCGGTTTTCCATATAAAAAACGGTAAAATTATTTGACCTTTTCGCGCTTTTCAGTACACAAATGAAGAAAAAAGTGGTATAATCTATAATAGAATGCCACGTTGGGGCAGGGCCGGTGGCGCATGCCCGGCACGGCGGGAGAAAACGCCGGCCGACGCATGCTCCATTGTGTTTTCTTCTGCCCATTTTTCGTGAAAACAGGGGTTTTTCTATGTATCTGCATTTGGGACAGGATTATATCGTTCCCCTGCAGACCGTGGTGGCGGTGTTCGATATGGATACGGCGACCGCGTCCAAACGGACGCGCGGGCTGCTCTCCCGTATGCAGGAAGAGGGGCGCATCATCGAGCTGTACGAGGACCTGCCGCGCGCGGCCGTGCTGTGCGAGAACGCGCTGGGCGAAACGCTTTACCTGACCCAGCTTTCGCCGCAGGCGCTGCAGAGGCGCGCGGAAAAGGGGTACGCCGTATAGCGCCGCGCATGAAGGAAGTATGTTACCGCAATTTCTCGAAAGGAAATCTGGAAATATGAGTGAAGAATTGGAAATTAAGGACGAGGTGCTCGACCTGAAGGTGACCGACACCTATGACGAGAGCCAGATCCAGGTGCTCGAGGGGCTGGAAGCGGTCCGCAAGCGGCCGGGCATGTACATCGGCTCGACCTCCGCGCGCGGCCTGCACCATCTGGTGTATGAGATCGTGGACAACTCGATCGACGAGGCGCTGGCGGGCTACTGCACCCATATCGAGGTCACGATCGAAAAGGGCGACGTCATCCGCGTGGCGGATAACGGCCGCGGCATCCCCTGCGGCATCCATCCGCAGATGGGCATTCCCACGCTTGAGGTCGTGCTGACCGTGCTGCACGCGGGCGGCAAGTTCGACGGTTCGGGCTATAAGGTGTCCGGCGGCCTGCACGGCGTGGGCTCGTCGGTCGTCAACGCGCTGTCCGACTGGATGGAGGCCGAGGTGCGCGACGGGCATACCAGGCACTATATGCGCTTTGAGCGCGGCGTGACGGCCGTTAAAATGCGCGATACGCCCTGCGAGAGCGAAACCGGCACCACCATCCGTTTCCATGCCGATCCGGAGATCTTCGAGACGACCGAATTTGATTACGACGTGCTGGAAAAGCGCCTGCGCGAGCAGGCGTTCCTCAACGCGGGCCTCAAGATCACCCTGCGGGACGAGCGCGACGACGAGCCGGTGGAGGATGTGATGCACTACGAGGGCGGCATCCGCCAGTTTGTCGAGCATCTCAACCGCACCAAGACCCCGCTGCACGAGCAGGTCATTTACATGGAGGGCAGCCGCGATACCTCGATGGCCGAGGTCGCGATGCAGTATACGGACAGCTATAACGAGCTGATCCTTTCCTTTGCCAACAACATCAACACCACCGAGGGCGGCACGCACGAAACCGGCTTCAAGGCCGCGCTCACCCGCGTGCTCAACGACTACGGCAGGAAATACAAGCTGCTCAAGGACGACGAATCCTTCAAGGGCGAGGACGCGCGCGAGGGCCTGACCGCGATTATCTCGGTCAAGCTGCAGGAGGCGCAGTTCGAGGGCCAGACCAAGACCAAGCTGGGCAACAGCGATATGCGCGCGCTGGTGGATACCATGGTGTCCGACAAGCTGATGACCTTTTTCGAGGAGAACCCGCAGGTCGCGCGCACCATCATCGAAAAGGCGCAGACCGCCGCGCGCGCCCGCGAGGCGGCCAAAAAGGCGCGCGAGCTGACGCGCCGCAAATCCGCGCTGGACTCGGCCTCCCTGCCGGGCAAGCTGGCGGACTGCATCGAAAAGGACCCCACCTATACCGAAATCTACATCGTGGAGGGCGACTCCGCGGGCGGCTCGGCCAAGGAGGGCCGCGACCGCCGGCACCAGGCCATCCTGCCGCTGTGGGGCAAGATGCTCAACGTGGAAAAGGCGCGCCTGGACCGCGTATACGGCAACGACAAGCTCACCCCGATGATCACCGCGTTCGGCGCGGGCTTTGGCGACGATTTCGACCTGTCCAAGCTGCGCTATGGCAAGATTATTCTCATGGCCGACGCCGACGTGGACGGCTCGCACATCCGCACCCTGCTGCTGACCTTCTTCTTCCGCTTCATGCGGCCGCTGATCGAGCACGGGCATGTGTATATCGCCCAGCCGCCGCTGTTCAAGAACGAAAAGGGTAAGGACGTGCGTTATACCTATACGGAGGAGCAGCAGCGCGCCTGCATCGCCGAAATGGGCGACAATGTGCGCGTGCAGCGCTATAAGGGCCTGGGCGAGATGGACCCCGAGCAGCTTTGGGAAACCACCATGGATCCGGCAAACCGCACGCTGCTGCAGGTGACGATGGACGACGCGGCCGCCGCGGACGAGACGTTTGCGCTTCTGATGGGCGAAAAGGTCGAACCGCGCCGCGAGTTTATCGAGAAAAACGCGAAATATGTAATGAATCTGGACGTATGATGCGGTTTTCGGCAGGCTGTAGCCGCATCAGGCCGGCCGGTCAATAACGCCAACATTTTCGGAGGCATAGAATGAGTCAAGAATACGAACAGCAGAAAATTTTACAGGTCGACCTGGAAAAGGAGATGCGCAAGAGCTATATCGATTACGCGATGAGCGTGATCGTCGGCCGCGCGCTGCCCGATGTGCGCGACGGCCTCAAGCCGGTCCACCGCCGCATCCTGTACGCGATGTATGAGGACGGCCTGACCTCGGACAAGCCCTACCGCAAGTCCGCGACCACGGTCGGTAACGTGCTCGGCCGCTACCATCCGCACGGCGACGCTTCGGTATACGATGCGCTCGTGCGCCTGGCGCAGCCATTTTCTCTGCACTATCCGCTGATCGACGGCCACGGCAACTTCGGCTCAGTGGACGGCGACCCCCCGGCGGCCTACCGTTACACCGAGGCCCGTATGGCCAAAATCGCCAACCATATGCTGGCGGATATCAAGAAAAACACGGTGGATTTCGGCCCGAACTTCGACGAGGAGCGGCAGGAGCCGCTCGTGCTCCCCTCCCGTTTTCCCAACCTGCTGGTCAACGGCTCGTCGGGCATCGCGGTCGGCATGGCGACCAATATCCCGCCGCATAACCTGACCGAGGTGATCGACGGCATCTGCTATGTGATCGACCATCCGGAGGCCGAGTTGGACGAGATCTGTCAGTTCATCAAGGGGCCGGACTTCCCGACCGGCGGCGTTATCATGGGTCGCAGCGGCATCCGCGCGGCGTATGCCACCGGCCGCGGCAAGATCAAGGTGCGCGCCAAGGCCGAAATCGTCGAGCTGGCGAACGGCCGCAGCCAGATCCAGATCACCGAGATCCCGTACATGGTCAACAAGGCGCGCCTGGTTGAAGCGATGGCTAACCTGGTCAAGGACAAGCGCGTGGACGGCATCACCAATATTCAGGACCATTCCTCGCGCGAGGGCATGCAGATCGTGGTGGATATCCGCCGCGACGCCAACGCGCAGGTCATTCTCAACCAGCTTTTCACCTATACCCAGCTTGAGGATACCATTTCGATGATCCATATCGCTCTTGTGCCGACCGGCGCGGCGGGCAAGCTGCAGCCGCGCGTGCTTACGCTGCGGCAGATCATCGACCAGTATGTCGCGTTCCAGAAGGACGTGGTCGAGCGCCGCACGCGCTTTGATCTCAAAAAGGCACAGGACCGCGCGCATATCCTCGAGGGCCTCAAAGTCGCGACCGATAACATCGACCGCATCATCCAGATCATCCGCGCCTCTAAAAACGAGGCCGAGGCCAAGGAAAACCTGATGGCCGAGCCGTTCTGGATCGACCAGATCGCGCTGCTCGGCATCGTGGACGGGTCGGAGCATTTCGAGTTCCATCTGGACGAGCCGCAGGCACAGGCGATCGTGGATATGCGCCTGGGCCGCCTGTCCGGCTTGGAGCAGGAAAAAATCAATGATGAATACAAGGAGCTGGAGGGCCGCATCGCCTCGTTTGAGGAGGTTCTGTCGTGCGACGCGAACATCCTCGCGGTGGTCAAGGACGAGCTGCAGGAGATCAAGCAGAAGTACGGCGACGAGCGCCATACCGAGATCGCCAACGTCGCGGACGAGATCGACATTGAGGACCTGATCGAGCAGCAGGACTGCGCGTATACGCTGACCCATTTCGGCTATATCAAGCGCCAGCCGACCTCGGTTTACCGCGCGCAGCGGCGCGGCGGGCGCGGCGTTTCCGCGATGAGCACGCGCGAGGAGGACTTTGCCAAGGATATTTTCGCCGCCTCGACGCATGACACCATCCTGTTCTTCTCCGACCGCGGCAAGGTGTACAAGCTCAAGGGCTACCAGATACCCGAGACCGGCCGCTCGGCCAAGGGCATGAATATCGTCAACCTGTTGGAACTGGAAAACGACGAAAAAATCACCGCCATGTTCCCCATCAAGGAATTTGCGGATGATAAATTCCTGTTCTTCGTCACCCGTCAGGGCGTCGCCAAGCGCGTGGTGCTGAGCGACCTGCAGAACATCCGGCGCGCCGGCCTGCGCGCCCTGAACCTGAACGAGGACGACGCGCTGGTCGATGTGCGCTTGACCGATGGGGAGCAGAATATCCTGATCGCCACGCATGAGGGCCGCGCGATCTGCTTTGACGAGACCGAGGTCCGCGCGATGGGCCGCACCGCGACCGGCGTGCGCGGCATCCGGCTGAACGAGGGCGACTATGTGGTCGGCGCGGCGCGCGCCAGAAAGGGCGCGTATGTGCTTTCCATCACGGAAAACGGCTACGGCAAGCGCACGCCGGTGGAGGACTTTACCATCCACCACCGCGGCGGCGGCGGCATGACGCTGCATAACCTGACCGCCAAAACCGGCCTTGTGGCGGGCATCGCGGTCGTGGATAATGAAAACGACGTGATGATTATAACGGACGACGGCGTAATCATCCGCACCGGCTGCGAGGAGATCCGCGAATGCGGCCGCGGCAGCCAGGGCGTTATTGTGATGCGCACGGGCGAGGACGTCAAGGTGATCTCGATTGCGCGCACGGATAAGGAGGAAGAGGAAGCTTCCGAGGAAGAAACGCAGGCGTAAGCTTTTTGCCGCCCCCAATGGGGGCGGCTTTTCCTTTGTTCCGCGCGCGGCCGCTGTGCGGAAAACGATAAAATTGTCCACAAGAATGTGGATAATTTTATGGACAGGACGGTCGGCTTCTCCTTTTTCCCAGACAATAAAAAAAGACCGTCTTTCCGAAGAAAAACGGTCTTTCTGTATCCTTTTTTTGAAAAAACGTAACGGATTACTCTGCGGTGTAGGGCAGCAGAGCAATATGACGGGCGCGCTTGATCGCCTCGGTCAGCTGGCGCTGGTGATGCGCGCAGGTGCCGGTCATACGGCGGGGCAGGATCTTGCCGCGCTCGGACATATACTTGCGCAGCTTGCCGGCATCCTTATAATCAACGTGCTCGATTTTATCAACACAGAAAGCGCAAACCTTGCGGCGGCGACGGCCGCGCTGCGGGCGCTCTGCACGCTCCGGACGGGGCGTGAATTCCTTCTTGGTTTCTTCCATTGTCGCGTAACCTCCTCTTTGTTAGAATGGGACATCGCCGTCGTCGTCGGCCAGCTCCTGAAAATCCGAATCGCCCGCGGGCAGATCGAATGCGGGAGCAACCTGGGACGCGGCAGGCTCGGGCCGCATCTGCGATCCGTTATCATAGCCGTAACCGCCGCCTGCGTAGCCGCCGTTTGCTTCACGGGACTTTTTGGTCTCGCCGAAGGAGACCTCGTCGCAGTTGACCTCAATGGCCGTGCGGTTGTTGCCGTTCTGGTCCTGCCACTGGCGGGACTGGACGCGGCCGACTACGATCGCCATGACGCCTTTCGCAAACCACTGTGCAACGAATTCCGCCTGACGGCCCCATGCGACACAGTCGATGAAGTCGGTCTGGCGTTCGCCGTTCGGACCCTTGCGGTCGCGGTCGATCGCAAGGCGGAACGAGCACACAGCCATGTTGCTCTGGGTATGGCGCAGCTCGGGATCGCGGGTCAAACGACCCATCAGAATCGCCTTGTTGAGCATTTCAGTTCACCGCCTTAGTCGTCCAGGCAGACGATGATGGAACGCATGATACCGTCCGTGATCTTGTAGATACGGTCCAGCTCAGCCGGAAAAGCGGGAGCGGACTCAAAACGGATCAGGGTGTAAACGCCCTCGGTCTGGTCCTCGATCGGGTACGCCAGACGGCGCTTGCCCCAGTCTTCCACTTCCACGTTCGTGCCGTTTGCCTCGACGAGAGACTTGAACTTGTCCGCAACAGCGGTAGCCGCTGCTTCTTCCAGCGTGGGGTTGACAATGAAGATCGTCTCGTACTTGCCAGAAATCTTTGCCATTTTCTTAGCACCTCCTTTTGGACTTTTGGCCCACATCCAATAATGTGAGCAAGGATACCTTACTATTATATCGAACAGGGAGAAAAAGTCAAGTAAAATCAAGAAAAAAACATTGACGAAACCGCAGAATCATGGTATACTAACAAGGCTGACAAGTTGAAATGCTTGCGTGGCTCAGTTGGTAGAGCAGCGCATTCGTAATGCGCAGGTCGCCGGTTCGAGTCCGGCCGCAAGCTCCAGAAAACCCCGTTATTTCTTTGGGAATAACGGGGTTTTTTTATTTTTTTCCAATAAGCCTGGCTGAATCTCTGACAGTGTTTCCTCGGGCTCTGATAATGCTTTTGCTGCTGGCAATCATGGGGATTGTATGGTAAAATTATGATGGAGCAGAAAAAGACACGGGAAATGAAGATGCTTCTGATAGGGAGGGATCATATGCAGTATATCAGTCATTACCAGTCTCCCCTGGGGGAGATTTTGCTGGCCGCGGATGAGATCGGTCTGACCGGATTATGGTTTGCGGGGCAAAAGTATTTTGCGCTTTATCTGGACAAAGAGCATGAGGAAAAGGAGATTCCGGTATTCGAACAGGCTAAAAAATGGCTTGCTGTTTATTTCTCAGGGAAAGAGCCGGATTTCAAAGTCCCGCTCCATTTTATCGGCACGGATTTTCAAAATGAGGTATGGGAGATCCTTTCCTCCATCCCTTACGGGCAGACCACGACATATGGGGAGATAGCAAAGCAGCTCGCGGCCAGGCGCGGGCTGGAACGCATGTCCGCTCAGGCGGTGGGCGGAGCCGTCGGGCGAAATGAGATATCCATTATCGTCCCCTGCCATCGCGTTGTTGGGGCAAACGGCAGCTTAACGGGATATGCCGGCGGCATTGATAAGAAAATTGCCCTTCTCCAGTTGGAGGGCGCCCTGAAGAAAGAGTATTTTGTGCCAAAACACAGTACGGCGCCTTAAAACAGAATATATAAGTGTCTTTCCGCATCGTTCCTTTTCAAAACGGAAACCGCGCCTCCCTTTTGCGGGCAGGCGCGGTTTTTTTATATCCCGAAATCTGTATGCGTGCAGCCTTGCTTTGCTGACCACCCCAACATGTCAAAAAATACAGGCGGCGGGCTTGACTACCAGAGGTCAAAAGGACAGGGATTTTAACGATATTATGACCGGACTGTGGCATAGCATGCGGCGGGGAGGGGGAGTTATCCACAGGTATGGGAAAAATTAGAAAAAGGAGAGAAAAAATGCAGGAATTTTTTGACAAGGCAAATTTGCTGTGGGGCGCGGTGATCGCAGTCCTGACGTGGATATTTGGGGAATACTGGTTCGTGTTCCTGCTGTTCCTGGCGCTCAACGTGATCGACTGCATATACGGGTATGCAAAATCAAGGGCAACCAACACATTGTCGAGCGAGAAAGGGGCGCGCGGCGTGTTGAAAAAGGTCAGCTATTGGGTGATTATCGCAATTGCGTTCGCGGTATCGGGCTTCCTGATCTCACTGGGGGCGCAGCTTGGCGTTGATTTGGGCTTTTTGCAGCTTTTAGGATGGTTCGTGCTGGCGGTGTACATCATCAATGAACTGACCTCCATTGTGGAAAATATGGTGGCGCTGGGCATCGACGTGCCGGAAATATTCGTCAAGGGGCTGAACGCAGTGCGGACGGTTGTAAACGATGCGGGCGATCGGGTGATTCCGGAGGACAGCGGCAAGGACGAAGAGAAATAAAAAAGCCGCCTGATGGCGGCAAATTAACACAGCGCAGCGCGCGATGATATAATAGGTCGGGCGCTGTCGTTCCCAGCGGCGGGCGGTTGGCCACTCCTTGAGAAAGGGGTGGTGCGTATGGACCTGAAATTCATAAGGATTTCAATATGTGCAGCAATCTTGTTACACATTTTTGTTACATATGCAAAGTAGCCGCCCCTACGACCAAATAGATGCGGCTACTTTGTAGTTAACTCTTAGGGTCAACCGCTCGTCGACAGCGCCCCTTTGTATAGATATTATACCACAAGCCTCGCCTGTGTCAAGGTGGGGCTTTTTATTATCGCAGAAAGGGAGAATATATAAACATCATTAATGCAATCTGCCGCGCAACGGAAATTTTACGCGGCGGGGTAGGACGGATGAAGTCATTCTGCACCACGCGGAGGCGCCCAGCGCGACGGTATGGAAAATCAACCAGTGGCATCTGGATAACAGCTGGGTTGGCTTGGGTATCCCTATTATATCCGCATAAATGGAAACATCTACCGAGACTGGTCGGAGTGGCTGGTAGGCGCGCTTGCGACCGCCCACAGATACAGGCTCGCAACACTGCAAAAGGGGCTGAACCGGCGGCGGTATTTTTCAAATAACCGGCGGTCGATCTTTCTGTGATGGTACACCATGCGCAGCCCACGCTGGATTGCCAAATCATCAAAACTGAATATATTCGGCCGCTCCATGCAGAACAGGAGGATCATTTCCGCGGTCCATACGCCGATCCCCCTGAGGGAGGAAAGCGCGGCGATCGCATCCGCATCCGACATATGCCGGACCTGTTCCAGATCAAACGCGCCATTTTGGACCTTGCGGGCAAAATCCAGGATATATTCCGCCTTACGGAACGAGATGCCGTACGCCTGCAGGCGTGCAGAACCGGCGGATATGACGGTTTCCGCGTCAACTGTGCCGAGCGCTTTCCGCATCCGGTTCCAGATGGTAGTCTGGGCTTTGGTGGATATCTGCTGCCCGACAATATGGTGGACGACCGCGGAAAACAGGTCGGGGTCGGTCTCACGGCGGATCGGACCGATTTGGTCGATCAGTGCGCCCAATCGGGCGTCTTTCTTTTTCAGATAATCCGTTTCCGTTTTGCCGTATTGAAAATACAAGTGGCAGACACCTCATTTGCAGCATAATCGTGCAGTTTGCATATCGATTCTATCATATTGCAGGATGGAAAACAAGGATACTGGGCGGGCGGGGATGCGTCTGCGGCAGAAGCCGCAGGCGTCTATTTTTTTATGTATCCCAACAAATATGCAATTTATCTATATTATAAATTCATTTTTAATAAAAATATAGGAATTAATGCTATTAAAACAACACAACTGAAATGTGGAATATTTCATAAATAAGTTATGAAAAATTGCAGAAAATATGAAAAATGCATTATTTTTAGCGTTAAAAAGTTTCAAATATTGTTGACATTGATTGCAAGAAGTGATAGGGTATAAGCACAGAAGCGAAAAATGGAAATGCATTATGAAAGAATGTATTTGCAAAATTCAGTATAGCTTCTGAATCCTAAACAGGACCCCCTGTGATGCACAAAAGGAGAGAGAAAAATGAAGAGAAGAGTGTTCGCATCCATCCTGGCCGCAGCGTTGGCATTGAATCTTGCAGCGTGCGGAAACAACGAGCAGGCAAGCAATGATGAACAACAAGATTCAGGGGCGGAAACCATCAAAATTGGTTGGTATGGACCGCTGTCCGGTTCGGCTGCTTCGGTAGGCACTACCGGCAATATGGCGACCAAGCTTGCGGTAAAGCAGATCAATGAAAACGGCGGTATCCTGGGGAAACAGATCGAATTGCTGGAATATGACGATCAGGGAAATACCGAAACTTCTGTAAAAAATGTAACGCGTCTGATTGAGCAAGATCAGGTTGTCGGCATCATCGGCTCGCACCTGTCCGCAGCGGTGCTCGCTACTTCGGACGTCAGCGAGGAGGCAAAGGTAGTCCAGTTCGGTACAGGCACATCGGGCATCTGGACTAACATCGGCCTTTCCTATACTTTCCGTCCGACGGTTTGCTCGGATTTCTTCAACCAGGGCTGCTATGATTCGATGGTGACGATGGGAGCGACTAAAATCGCGACACTGTCCGCCGAGACGGAATATGCGCAGCTCGCTACGGCGACGGTCGTAGACCTGATCGAGCAGGGCGGAAAAATGACGGTCGTGGATCAGGAAGGCTATACTTCCGGCGATACGGACTTTTCCGGCCAGATCACCAAAATGCTGGCGGCGGAGCCGGACGGCATCCTCCTGAACGGCGGCGGCGAGGATCTGGGCAAGATCGTCAAGCAGCTGCGCATGCAGGGCTATGAAGGCTATATTTACGGTATCGAGTCTCTGGCGGACCAGCAGACGCTGGAGCTTGCCGGTGAATATGCGGACGACGTTATCTTCTCCTGCTGCTACTTCGTTCCGCAGAATATTGACGACGCTGTAACGGATACGGAAAAGGATTTCCTTACCGCATATCAGGCGGAATACGGCGAGCTGCCGGTTTCCGAGGTTGCGTATCGTGCCTATGACGGCGCCAACATTCTGTGCCAGGCGATCGAACTGGCCGGCAGCACAGACGGAGACGCGATCCGCGAAGCGGTCATGGGCAATACGTTTACCGGCATCGCCGGCACGTTTGACTTCTCTGACGGTTCCGGAGAGGGTATCACGAGCGGCACGACTTACATTATCCAGGATGGCAAAATCATTACCCTGGATTCTTATCTGGAAAATAAATAACCGTTCGGTTTAGGAAAAGAGCGGAGGACAGTTGAGGAGACGATTTCATTGTCCTCCGCTTTACATTACATGAAAGAGTCGCAGAAAGGGGAATGCGCGACATGGTGCTTTCATTGACGATCAGCGCATTGGTCATAGGCAGCGTATATGGACTGATCGCATTGGGATACAGCCTGATATATTCGGCATCCGGCCTCATGACATTTTGCCAGGGCGAGATACTGATGTTTGGTGCGTTTGTTGGCCTGTCCTTCTACCGCTATTTGAATTGGCCGTTCGCGCTTGCGTTAGTTGCCGCAATGCTGGTGATGTTTATTATTGGCATGCTGATTGAACGGCTGTTGATCCGGCCGATTCTCAAACGGCAGGCAAAAGACATTTATATTGTATTGGCGACCATAGCGCTGGGCATTGTACTGATTAATTCCGCACAGCAGATCTGGGGAACAACAGCCGTGCAGTTCCCCTCCATCTTTGGGGTGGATGTTATTGACATCCTGGGGACAAAGGTTCAGCCGGAGGCATTTGTCTGTATTTTTATCGGCACGTTTGCAATGGTTGCCATCCATCTGTTTATGAACAAAATGAAATTCGGCACCTCAATGCGCGCCGCCGCCATGAATCCGTTGGCCTCCCGTTCGGTTGGTATTAATGTGGATATCACAACAGGTATCACCTGGGGTCTTTCCTGCGCGCTCGCAGGTGTCGCGGGCATCCTGCTCGGGCCGGTACAGGGCGTGAGCATTTCGATGGGTACGACGATCGGCACGAAAGCGTTTGCCGCAGCGGTAATCGGCGGTTACGGCAATATGTATGGTGCAATTATCGGCGGCCTGATTATCGGATTTACGGAGACCTTTTCCGCCGCTTATATTACATCCAACTATAAGGATTTTATTACTTTCGGAATCCTTGCGCTGTGCATGGTTTTCTTACCGCGCGGCATTTTGAAGGGCGACGTATATGACCGATAACCATACAAAAGGGAGGTTAACTGTGTTATGAGCTTAATCAAAAAGCTTCCGGCTGCTGTATGGGCCATCCTCATAGGGGCGCTGCTTTTTGGCGCGATCAGTCAGAATGTATATTTCATTACGATTTTTGTCTTTTGCGGTATTTATATCATCGCGGTGTCCGGCCTGGATATTTTATTCGGTTATTCCGGTCAGATCGCGTTGGGACACGCTATGTTTTATGCATCCGGTGCGTACACATCGGCGATTCTGACGGTCAATTACGGGCTGAACCCCTGGCTGGCCATCCTTGCAGGGCTGGTCATCACGGGAATCCTCGCCGCGATCGTGGCGATTCCCGCATCCAAGCTGGTCCACCAATTCCTCGCATTGCTCACGATCGCCGCCGGAAATATGACCTATGTATTCCTGTGCAAAGCAGAAATCACCAATGCGATGGCCGGTATCCGGAGCATACCGGATCTGAGCATTTTCGGATATGAGCTGCACTCCAAATTCAGCTTTGGCGTATTTACTTTTATCATGATTATCGTGTTCCTGTTTTTGAAGCAGCGGATCATAACCTCCGCCACCGGCCGCGCGTTTATGGCAATTCGTGAAAACACGGTGGCCGCCGGGGGAATGGGAATCAACGTGCGCAAATACAAGATCATGGCGTTTGTGATCAGCGCGCTTTTCACCTCGTTCGCAGGCTCGATGTACGCGCATTTTGTGCGGTTCATCAGTCCGGAAACCTTCAACAGCACGCAGTCCACCCTGCTGATGACAATGCTGCTGTTCGGCGGCATGGGCAATTCCATAGGGCCGATTCTGGGCGCGGTCGTTATTGCAATCCTGAATGAGTCGCTGCAGGGATTTAATACGTACAAGACCCTGATTTATGGAATCCTGATCCTAATCGCGGTGCTGTTTATGCCGAAGGGCTGCTATGGACTGGGCTGCGACCTGGTCGGCAAGGTGAAGGGATTCGTCGGAAAGCGGGTGAAAAAATGCTGAAAATAGAGCAGGTCACCATCAGGTTCGGCGGTCTGACCGCCGTTAACGAGGTGGACTTTGAAGTAAAGGACGGCGCGATTTTCGGCCTGATCGGTCCGAACGGCGCGGGCAAGACCACGTTGTTTAATATCATCAGCGGCGTCTATGCGCCGAACAACGGCAAAATAATGCTGGAGGGCGAGGATATCACCGGCCTGCAGCCGTATCAGATCTGCTGCAAGGGGATTGCGCGTACTTATCAGAATATCAATCTTTTCCACGATCTGACCGTGATTGAAAACGTAAAGATCGGCTGCCACAGCAAGGTCAAATCAGGCCTGCTGAGCGGCATCCTGCACACGCCAGCGCAGAAGGCAGAGGAAAAGGCTATCGAGGAAAAGTGCCTGGGCCTGTTGGACTTTGTCGGTCTGACCGGAAAAAAGGACATGCTGGCGCGGAATCTTTCCTATGGCGATCAGCGGCGTGTGGAGATCGCCCGCGCCATGGCGACCGAGCCCAAGCTGCTCCTGCTTGACGAGCCGGCGGCAGGCATGAATTCAAAGGAAAAGGTGGATTTGACCACGTTGATCAGCAAGATCAACGCAAGAGGCATGACCATACTTCTGGTTGAACACGACATGAAGCTTGTCATGAAAGTGACCGATGAGATCGCAGTTCTGAATTTCGGGAAAAAGCTTGCGCAAGGCACGCCTGAGGAAATACAGGCAAATCCGGCCGTGATCGAAGCCTATCTGGGAGGTGGCATAATTGGCGACTAAGATTCTGGAGGTCAACAATTTTTCTTATTCTTATGGGCGCATCAAGGCGGTGGATGATATCTCTTTCTATGTGGAAGAGGGGGAGATCGTAACGCTGATAGGCGGAAACGGCGCGGGAAAAACCACGACGCTGCGCGCCATCTCCGGCCTGATCCGCGGCGGGCAGAGCGGGCAGATCCTGTTCAAAGGGCAGGATATCACCCATCTGAGCGCGCATAAAATCACAGGCCTGGGGATTGCGCAATGTTTGGAGGGCAGGCAGGTGTTCTCCCACCTGACGGTCAAGGAAAACCTGCAGATGGGCGCTTTTTTGAGAAAAGACCAGAATAAGATCAAGAAAGATTATGAATATGTGTATGGCCTGTTCCCCAGGTTGAAGGAGCGCGAAAACCAGTTAGCTGGCACGTTATCGGGCGGCGAACAGCAGATGCTGGCCGTTGGCCGCGGTTTGATGATGGACCCTAAAATTTTGATGATGGATGAACCGTCTCTTGGCCTGGCGCCGATCGTTGTAAACAGCATATTTGAAATCATCCGGCAGATCAATGCGGACGGGCGGACAATCCTTTTGGTGGAACAGAATTCCAACGCCGCGTTGAGTGTGGCGCATAGAGGCTATGTGGTGGAGACCGGACATATCGTAATGTCGGATACGGCGGAAAACCTGAGAAAGAGCGAAGAGGTCAAAAAAGCGTATCTGGGATTGGAATAAGCGGCAAAGGAAGTGTTTTGTTATGGGACTTCTTAATTGCTTAAACAGCGATTTGGAAAAAGACGATCATATTTTCAAAAGCTCTTATACAAAATGGCCGAATGGCGAAATCGTTCTGGTCCAGCGCGGATTGGAGAACTGCCTCGCTGTCAGCGGCGCGCTTTGCGAATCGTTCGAAGGAGAGCAGAGGGATGGATACCTGCTTTGCCCGACCAGCCATACGAACCGTCTTGCATTGAACCGGCTGCTGCCATATACGGCTCCGACCGCGTTCGGACGCAAGGGCGCTTCCTTTGGATTTGGCGACCGTCTGGGCTTTGCGAATGCCGCACAGGTCAAAGCGGTTGCAAAAACGCCGCTGCAGCCGGTTCTGGCGCAGCAAAGCTTGAGGGAATTACAACTGACCGGACGCACCCTGTCGGACGTTATCGATTGCGCAGCCTGGGCGGTTTTTCGGGAGGGGTACCGGTCCGGCTATGCCTGCGACGGGGACCACCTGAAAACAGTGGAGGAAATCCAGGAAGCGGTTGCGCAGGGCTGCAGTATGGTCACGATCGACTGCTCGCTGGTACTCAGGCATAATGCTCAGGACGAGAATGCCCTGCAGCAGGCATTCGACCGGCTGCCGGAGGAACAAAAGCAGCGGGATCTCCGGAATTATCTGTCGGATGACAGGCTGAGCAGTATGGGGCTGCGCTTCTCCAAAGCGGAGGTTGCCCGTCTGCACGATATATATGATGATGCGCTGCAGCTCATCAGGAAAGCCTATTGGGAAGTTCTGATTCCGGCAAACCGGCCGATCGATCTGGAGGTCTCCCTGGATGAAACCGAGGAAACGACCACGCCGGAAGCGCATTATTTTGTGGCTAAAGAGTTGGAATGCGCCAAGGTCTATGTGACCAGCGTTGCGCCGAAATTCGTGGGAGAATTTCAAAAAGCGATCGATTATATCGGAGATCTGCAGGAATTAAAGGCGCAGATGGCGGTGCATGCAAAGATTTCTGACTATTTCGGATATAAGCTCAGCCTGCATTCTGCAAGCGAGAAATTTTCGGTATTAGCCATACTGTCGGAGCTGTCCGGCTGGCATTACCATATTAAGACTTCGGGAACAAGCTGGCTGGAGGTTGTGGAGACCATTTCCAAAACCGACCCCACCTTATACAGACGGATCCATCGCGCCGCGATGAAAAGTGTGGAGCAGGCAAAAAAATATTATGTGGTGCATTGTGATCTGACAAAGGTGCCGCCGTTAGATGAAATGGTAGACGAGGCGCTGCCCAGCTATCTGCTGCAGAACGATGCAAGGCAGATGCTGCATATCACATACGGATATGTGCTGTCTGATCCGGAGCTGAAGGAGGATATCCTCCTGTTTCTGAAAAAGAACCGCTCGTTATATGAACGCGAAGCGGAGGACCTGTACGACAGGCACCTGCAGCTTTGCGTGCGACCAAAATAAAAAAGGGATGAAATGCTATGCCTGATTGGAAATATGGGATATCACTTGCTGAAAAGACCCCGCTTACCGCGCCTTTGCCGTTGGAGGGCGATCTGTATGAAAATATGCGGCGGGCAAAGGCATATGGGTATGACGCGGTGGAATTCCATACGCGCGAGACCTACCAGTTTGATTTTGACCGGATCGAACGGATGCGGGAGGATGGCGCGGGGGATATCTGTGCCATTGTATCCGGCAGATTGTATACGCAGGGTGGGATGAGCCTGCTGGGCGATACACCGGAAAAGGTTCAGGGTGCGATGGATGGAATGTACCAGTATATCGACAGCGCGCACAAGCTTGGCGTTGACGTTGTGATCGGCTGGTTGAAGGGACAGGTTCCCGAAAAGGGGGACAGGGACCATTATATGTCCCTGCTGGCACAGCGCCTCAAGGTCCTGAACGAATATGCCAAAGCGCAGGAAGTGCGACTGGTGATAGAAGTTATCAACCATTATGAAACCAACATTTTCACTACGGCAAAGGAGACGGTGGATTTCCTGTGTGAGAATGCTTTGGATAATTGCTATATCCATCTGGACACCTATCATATGGGGCTTGAGGAATACGACCCCTATGAGGCAATACGCCTGTGCGGAAAACGGCTGGGATATTTCCATGTCTCGGACAATTCCAGAAGATACCCTGGAAGCGGACAGTTTGATTTTAAGCGCATCCTTGCGGTGCTCAAAGAGATTGGCTACAGCGGTTTTGTAACAGTCGAATGTCTGCCGGATCCGGATCGGGAAACCGCCGCGAAAAAGGCGATAAGCCATTTGAAAGCATGTGAACCGTAAAACGCCGTGAATCGGAAAGGGAGGGGAACCATATGGACAAGCGAAAAATGCTGTCCTTTGATGAAACGACACGGATGGTCATCGAAGCGGCCGCGAGCCTTTTCCTTTTCTTTTGCGCCTATAAGCTGCTGGGAGGAGCCGGGGAAGCCGGACAGGAACCAAAGGGAACCGGTATCATGCTGTTTTTCAGCGTGGTATTTGCGGTTGGTGGGCTTGCCGGACTGATAAAGACCTTTATAAAATACAAAAGGTATCGGAAAGATCATCCTGCCAAGCGGCAGGGATAGGAGCACACGGAACAAGCGGTACAGAAAGCTCACAGAATAGTGGGAATTTGTTTATAAGGAGCATATAAAGCAATGCCTGATGCAAAAGCAATGGAATCCCGTGCGTTTGGGAGTCCGTCCAGATATATCCAGGGACCGGATGAAATCAATAACCTGCCCGTGTTTTCCGCCAATTTTGGAAAAACAGCGCTGGCGATCATCGATCCGTTTTTTTACGACGAATATCAAAGCAAAATACAGAAAATGTTCCGCGACGCCGGCATGCAAGCGTATACCGTCTGTTTTCCCGGCGTATGCTCGGATGACAGCCTGAAGCTGCTGGTCGATTACTGCAAAGAGCTGCCGGAGATTCCGGATGTGTTTATCGGGATTGGAGGCGGCCAGACCTGTGATATGAATAAGGCGGTCGGCGCTACTTTCCGCAAGGCGTTTATCAATGTTCCCACCTCACTGGCGACGGACGCCCCGACCTCTACCCATTCGATCATGAACAATCAGGATCAGCTTCCCTATCTGATGGTGCATTACAAAAATCCGGATTATGTTGTCGTTGACACAAAAATTACAGTCCAGTCTCCGGTTGAGATGTTCATATCAGGTATTGGGGATGCGCTTGCAACCTATATAGAGGCAGAAGCCTCCTATGCCAACAATAATGTGTGCAATGCGGGCGATGGGAAATACCGCCCCACACAGCTTGGCATGGAGACGGCCAAATTGTCCTATCAGGTTCTTCTGGAAAAGGGCGAGGCGGCGGTCATGGCTGCGCGCTACCATCTGCGTACACCGGCTTATGAGGATGTGGCGGAAGCGACGGTTCTGCTTTCCGGCATCGGATTTGAATGCACGGGCGTAGCTATCGCGCATGGCCTGCAGGCCGGCTTCCATGTGCTGCCGGGGAAAGCGCTGATGCACGGGGCGGGCGTGGGTTACTGCATGCTGGTCCAGTTGATTGTGGCAAACGATATCAAACGGTTTGAACAGCTTTTCCGGTTCTGCAAAAATATCGGCCTGCCGGTATGCACGGCGGATATTGGGCTTACCGAGGAAAACCGTGATATGTATGTGGAAAAGCTGGTGGACGAGGTATATGGGAAACGCTGGAACGTCAGCAATATGCCGTTTTATGTTTCCCGGGAAATGCTGATAAATGCTATTTTTTACCTGGATAGATACGCGGCAGAACAGTTATAACTAAAGAGGTGGAACAAAAAACAGGAATATAAATTGAATAGACAACTGCGAGGTGAGCTATATGAAGGTTACGCTGAAAACGATTGCTGATCTTGCAGGGACATCTCCCGCTACAGTTTCCAGAGCGTTGACGAATCGGGGATACGTCAGTGATCGGACCCGTGTTCGCATTGAAAAAGCGGTGGAGGAAACAGGATATACCCCGAAAATGACACAGCAGATTGCGATTGGCCAGGTCAAAAAAATCGTTATGGTCATTTCGGCAAACATAACCAGCCAGGTATATATCAACTATTTCCAGGGGATAACCGATTATTTGAGCAAAAAGGGATACATTTGCCTGGAGGCTTTCAGTGATGCCAATCCGGCGAAAGAGGCGCAATATTTAAGGTTTGCGTCAAACAACCAGTTTGGCGCGGTCGTCCTGTTAAATATATCGGAGACGCCTGATTTGAGCCGGCAGCTGACGAGCGTGCGGTGTCCGGTCGTGTTTGTGAACCGTTATCTGCGCTCGGCCGATGTGGATGCAATCTGTGTGGACAACTACAGGGGCGGGTATACGGCAACAAAGTATTTGATTGATGCGGGACATAAAAATATCATCCATCTGGCAGGCCTGCCAAGCTCGGTGGTAAGCCAGGACCGTTTATTGGGCTTTCAGGATGCGCTGCTGGACGCGGGTCTGCCTTTTTCCAGCAAAAATATTTTTCAGGGAGACCTGACGAAAGAAAGCGGGGAGGAGCTGGGGCGAATTTTGTCCACGGCGGAGCATGACTTTACCGCGGTGTTTGTTTCCAATGACATGATGGCAATCGGATTGCTGAATTCCTTATTTGCGCACGGAGTGATGGTACCCGACGATATGAGCATTATCAGCTTTGATACCACCCCAATTGTAAAAAACGCGCGTGTTAAGCTGACGACGGTAGGGTTCAGCAGCTTTGAGATGGGTGTCGCGGCTGGGGAAATTGTTTACCAGCGGATGCATGCGAAAAAGGGGACACCCCGAAGAGTGATATATCCGGCGACTATTGAGGAGGGAGACAGCGTAAGGATACTCCATCAGACATAAGGTTACAACCTTCAGGGGGCGAGGATATCCGGAAAGGATATGCCGGACAGGCGGCGTGCTGACCAACAGGCGGCACGCCGTTTGTTTTATGGTTCTGCCTCTTCGCACAGGCATAAAAATACCCCCATCCGAAGCATCCGCTTCGGATGGGGGCGTCTCTTTGGCGCAGGCTCAGCCGCGCTTATTCTTTTCCGGCGTGTTATACTGACGGACCAGGTAGCGCACATAGGTATTGTTCTCGATCGAGCGCTCGCTCATGGTGCAGATCGCCTGCAAAAACTTGTTCATTGTCTGTGGCCTCCCTTTCGGTTTGATTTTTGGATGGTATCTATCATACGCGGCTTGAGCGGAGAAAACAAGGCGATATTTGAACAAATAGCACAAAAATAAATATATAAATTTGTATAATATAATGAAATATCCGCTGCAAACCCGCTTCCCCTGCCGCAGATCATATTGACTTTTGCGCCTGCATATGGTATGATAAAGCACAATAAGGGAGTAGTCGGCACGGAGCGTTCCAGCCGTGCGGCAGGGCCAACATACTGGGGAGGACGCTCCTCTGGCTTTGCATGAAATGACGAGACTTATCTGTTCGAGGAGGCAGATGGGTCTTATTTTTTATGCTTTTCTGCCGCCCGTGTACGACAAGGAGGACAAGAAATGGGTTTGTTGGAGCTGTTCATTATCGCGGTGGGTCTGTCCATGGACGCGTTCGCGGTATCCATCTGCAAGGGGTTGAGCGTGCGCACGCTCAGGCCGCGGCATGCGCTGGTCACGGGGCTGTATTTCGGCGGCTTCCAGATGCTCATGCCGCTGATCGGGTTCGCGCTCGGTGTGCGGTTCCAAACGCTGATTACCAGCGTGGACCACTGGATCGCGTTTGTGCTGCTGGCCCTGATCGGCGGCAACATGGTCCGCGAGTCGCGCGCGCAGGAGGAGGAGAGCCTTAGCGATTCCTTTTCCTTTGCCACAATGCTGCCGCTCGCGGTGGCGACCAGCATCGACGCGCTGGCCGTGGGCGTGACGTTCGCGTTCCTGCAGGTGGATATCGTGCCGGCGGTGTGCTTGATCGGGGCCACGACCTTTTGCCTGTCCTGCGCGGGCGTTAAGATCGGGCATGTATTCGGGGCAAAGTATAAAGCCCGCGCGGAGCTGTTTGGCGGCGCGGTGCTGATCCTGATGGGGCTCAAGATCCTGCTCGAGCATCTGGGCGTGCTGGGGTAACGGCCGCCGAAACAGGAAAAAAAGGACGCCGGAAGGCGTCCTTTTCTGCAAAAGCGGGTCAGCGGCGGGCTTTTGGGATGGTATACGCGGCCAGGCCGCGCGGGCAGCCGTTTTTCTCATAAAACGCCTGCGCCTCCGGCTGCGCGCCGAAGTACAGCATGGTCGGGGTATGCGCCTGGGCGAGCCGGAGCAGACGGCTGCCGATCCCCCGCCTCTGGTGCGAGGGAAGGACGAGCAGCTCAGTGATGGTGCCAAAGTAATAGCCGTCCGAAAGGATGCGCAGGCATCCCACAAGCGTCCCGCTGTCATACGCGGTGATATTGATGGTTCTGGATAACGCGGCCTGCGTCCGCTCCCGATCATATTCCCCCGGCCATACCGCATTGACAAAAGGGAGAAACACATCCGCGTCCAGCGTGCGGTCGTCCACCTTGTATTCCATGTTCATCCTCCTGTTACCATATGGAAAAAGGGCGCTTTGAACGCCCTTTTCCCTGAAACCGGCTGCCGCCGTTATTCGCTGAGCAGCATGCGGTCGTTTTCGATATTGAACTTTTCCAGCAGGTCGCGCACGGTGAGGTTTTTCTTCTCCTCCCCGCGGATATCGACGATCACCTTGCCCGCGTCCATCATAATCAGGCGGTTGCCGTACTGGATCGCGTTTTTCATGTTGTGCGTGACCATCAGCGTGGTCAGGTTGTCGCGCGCGACGATCTCCTCGGTGAGCTGCAGCACCTTGTCCGCGGTCTTGGGGTCGAGCGCGGCGGTATGCTCGTCGAGCAGCAGCAGGTCGGGCTTTTGCAGCGTCGCCATCAGCAGCGTCAGCGCCTGGCGCTGCCCGCCGGACAGCAGGCCGACCTTGCTGGTCATGCGGTCCTCCAGCCCGAGGCCGAGCGTGGCGAGCTTTTCGCGGTAGAGGGCGCGTTCCTCATTGGTGATGCCGTGGCCCAGGCCGCGCGACTTGCCGCGCCGGTAGGCCAGGGCGAGATTTTCTTCAATGCCCATGGTGGCGGCCGTACCCATCATGGGGTCCTGGAACACGCGGCCGAGGAAGCGCGCGCGCTTATGCTCGGGCAGGTTCGTGAGGTTGAAGCCGTTTAAGCGGATCAGGCCCGCGTCTACCGGATACACGCCTGCGATCAGGTTGAGCGTGGTGGACTTGCCCGCGCCGTTGCCGCCGATAACCGTGACGAAATCGCCGTTTTCCAGCGTCAAGTCCAGGCCGTCGATGGCGCGCTTTTCGTTGACCGTACCCGCGTTGAACGTTTTATAGATGCCCTTCAGCTCAAGCATTGCCATCCTCCTCCTTTTCCGTGCCGCCGGACTTGGCGACCGCCTTGGCCGCGCCCTTGAAGTATTTGTTCTTCCAGTAGGGGATGGCGAGGAAGACCGCCACGACCGCCGCGGTGATGAGCTTGAGGTCGTTGGTGTCCAGGCCGGCGGTCAGCACCACCTGGATGACCACATAGTAGATCACCGCGCCGAACGCCACGCCCAGCAGGCGCAGCGCGAAGTTGCGGAAAATGCGGCTGAACACGACCTCGCCGATGATGACCGCCGCCAGGCCGATGACGATTGCGCCGCGGCCGGCGTTGACATCCGCGAAGCCCTGGTACTGGCAGTACAGCGCGCTGGCCAGCGCGACCAGGCCGTTGGACAGCATCAGGCCGAGCACCTTGTTGAAATTGACGTTGATGCCCTGCGCGCGGCTCATGTTCGGGTTGGCGCCGGTGGCGCGGATGGCGCAGCCGAGCGCGGTGCCGAAGAACCAGTACAGCGCCGCAATCACGATCACGGTGAACACCCCCGCGACAAAGATCGGGTTTTCGAGGGTGAGCTGCTTGACGTTGCGCAGCGATACCAGCAGGTCGTAATTGTTCGGGTTGATCGCCATGTTGGCCTTTTTATCCATGATGCGCAGGTTGATGGAGAACAGCGCAAGCTGCGTCAGGATACCGGCGAGGATCGCGGGTATGCCCATAAAGGTGTGCAGGATGCCGGTAATCAGGCCGGCCAGCATGCCCGCGATGAACGCGCACAGCAGCGCCACCCAGACGTTGACGCCGCTCGTCATCAGCACGATGCACACCGCGCCGCCTGTGGCCATGGTGCCGTCCACCGTCAGGTCGGCCAGGTCGAGCACGCGGAACGTGATGAACACGCCGATTGCCATCAGGCCCCAGATCAAACCCTGTGCCGCCGCGCCGGGCAGCGCGGACAGCAGGTTGGAGAAGAATTCCACTTTGATTCCCCCAATAAGTAATCATCTGATAAAGTGCGAAAGCACATTACATATAGTATAACAAAAAAAAGCGGAAAAGCAAAGCCTTTTCCGCTTTTTTCGTCCGGTGGGTCGGGTTATTCGCCGATTGCCTCGTAGCCGTCCGGAATGGTGATGCCGAGCGTCTCGCAGTTGGCGGCGTTGTACATCTTGGTGAAGTTGGGCGCGGGCTCGATGGTCATTTCGCCCGGGTTCGCGCCGTTGACAAGGACTTCGAACGCCATCTCACCGGTGACCTCGCCCAGCTCGTAATAGTCGATGGACAGGGTGGCCACGCCGCAGCCCTCGCAGATGCCCTGCTCGCCCGCGATAACCGGCACACCCGCCGGCAGGACCACGTTGGCGATCGCTTCCGTGCAGGAGGCAGCGGTGTTATCCGTGGGGATATAGATGACGTCGCAGGCGGAAGCCGCGTTCTGGGTGACGGAGGCTACGTCATTCGAGTCCGTGAAAGCGTACTCGGTGCAGGTGTAGCCCATCTCCTCCAGGAAGGGCCTGATGGTGTCCACCTGGTAGCGGGAGTTCGGCTCGGCCGAGCAGAACAGCAGGCCCACGTTCTTTGCATCTGGAAACAGCTCCTGCAACATTTCGGCCTGCCCATCAAGCGGGGCGAGGTCGGTCGTGCCGGAGATATTCGCGCCGCTGGTCGAGGTGCTGGTCCAGCCCTCCACGCCGAGCGCGGTGCCGTAGTCCGAAATCGAGGTGCCGAGGATCGGGATATCCGCGGTTGCGGCCTGCGCGGCCTGCAGCGCCGCCGTGGCGTTGGCCATGATCAGGTCCACATTCGAGGAAACAAAGCCGTTGACGATGGTGGTGCAGTTGGCGGATTCGCCCGAAGCGTTCTGGGGATCAAATTTTACCGAGCCGCCGGCCGCGGTGACCAGCTCCTCGAGCTTATCCTGGAAGCCCTGCGTGGCCAGGTCGAGCGCCGGATGCTGTACAAGCTGTACGATGCCGACGTTGTATTCGCCGGCCTGGGCGGCGGTATCGTCGCCGCTGGCGTCGTTGTCCTGGGTCGTGGAATCGGTGTTGGAATTGCCGCAGGCAGCCATGGAAAGCGCCATCGCGCCGGCCATCAGTGCGGCGAGCAATCTCTTTTTCATGAGTAAACCCCTTTTCTGCATAAAATGCGTGTCAAAAACCGGTAAAGCCTGTTGACTTTTACAGTTTAGCAGTTAAAAGAGCATAAGTCAAGGCTGCAGGGCATATTTTTTTGCTGCGGCCGCGGCCGGCTGTCAACTTTTACAAGAATACCCTGTCAAATTGTAAATAAACTGTAAGTATTGACCGATAACGGTTGACCGGCAGGCCGCGGCATTATACAATAACAGAGGAATCAAACGGAGGAAAACCACATGAACATATCTTTTTTTCTCAAACCGAAAATAGAGGTTTCGTACCTGTTCGACGACTGTCCGGTGCGGCAGGCGCTTGACGATATGATGAAAAGCGGGTTTACCGCGATTCCGGTGATCGACCATAAGGGGCGTTACATCGGCACGATCGGGGAGGGGGACTTCCTGCGCCTTCTGCTGCGCAAAACGCCGGAGCAGCTCGAAAAAATGACCGTGGGCGAGGTCGAGCGCCGCGTGCGGCACCGGTCGGTGAGCATCGACGCCAAAATGGAGGATATGGTGGAGCTCGTAACCGCACAGAACTTTGTGCCGGTCGCGGATGGACGCGGCATGTTTATCGGCATCGTCACGCGGCATGACGTAATCAAGCACCTGCGCGATACCTGCAGGGCGGAAAAAAACTGACGGAGGGGGAACAGAATGGGAAGATCAGGAGGCGGCGGGTTCCGCGGCGGGGGTGGCTTCCGCGGCGGCGGACGGTCCTCCGGCGGTTTTTCCGGCGGCGGAGGACGCAGCGGCGGCAGCTTTGGCGGCGGCGGGTTCCGCGGCGGCTTCGGCGGGTTCCGCACGGGACCGGTTATTATTCACAATTCGCGCCGTTACTACGGCGGCGGAGGCGGCGGCGGGCCGAGCGGTGGAAACGGCGGCGGACGCGGCATGACGGTGCTGGTTGCCGTGATCGCCGTGCTGCTGTTTATCGGCGTTCTGCTGGCTTCGGGCGGTCTCTCCTCGGGCGGCGGGGTGGCCAGGTCCACGGTGGAGCGGGAAAAGCTGCCCGCCTCGGCCGTGCAGGAGACCGGCTATTATACGGACGAGGGCGGCTGGTTTGGCAACGCCAACCGTCTGGAGGCCGGCATGAAGCAGTTTTATCGGGAAACGGGTGTGCAGCCCTACCTGTACCTGCTGCCAAACGGCGCGGTTACCTCGGTCAGCGAGCTGACCGAAAAAGCGGAGGAGCTGTATCCGCAGCTGTTTCAGGATGAGGGGCATTTCCTGCTGGTGTTCTGCGACGACGGGCATGGCTCCTACAACTGCGGCTATACGGCCGGCAGCATGGCCAAGTCCGTGATGGACGACGAGGCGGTCGGCATCCTCGCCGACTATCTGGACCGGTATTACAGCGACTATTCGATCAGCGAGGAGGAGATTTTCTCCAACGCCTTTGCCAAAACCGGCGAGCGGATCATGACCGTGACCCGATCGCCCGTGGTACCGGTGGCGGTCTGCGCCGCCGTGGTGGTCGTGGCGGTTCTGGTGTTCCTGACGCTCAAAAAGCGCCGCGAGCAGCGGGAGCGGGAGCAGAAGCGCGCCGAGGAGATCCTGAAAACGCCGCTGGAAAAGTTCGGAGACCAGGAAGTTGAGGATCTGGCAAAGAAATATGAGGATAAACCATAAGCAAAAAAGAAACCGTGTGGAAAAGGAGTAAAAAATCATGGGCATTCTGGAACGCTTCACCGACATTATCAAGGCAAACATCAACGACCTGCTCGATCGGGCGGAGGATCCGGCGAAAATGATCGACCAATACCTGCGCGACCTGACCGAGAACCTGGCCGAGGTGAAAAAGGAGACCGCGGGCGTGATGGCGCAGGAATCGCGCGCGAAGCGCATGGTGGAGGATAATCGGGTCGAGACCGAGAAATACGACGGCTTGGCGCGTAAGGCGCTGCAGGCCGGAAATGAGGGCGACGCGCGCGTGTTCCTCGCCAAAAAGCAGCAGCTTGCCGAAAAGGCGGCCTCGCTGCAGGCGACCTATGACGCCGCGCACGAAAACGCACAGAAGATGCGCCAGATGCACGATAAGCTGGTTGAGGACATTGGCACGCTGAACGCCCGCCGCGAAATGATTAAGGCAAAGGTCGCGGTCGCCAAGACCCAGCAGAAGGTCAACGAGTTTTCCTCGTCCGCGGACAAGGCCGCGGGCGCGATGAGCGCGTTCGAGCGCATGGAGGCCAAGGCCGATGAGATGCTCGACCGTTCGAGCGCGATGGCCGAGCTGAACGGGCAGCCGAAGGACGAGGCCGCGGAGCTGGAAAAGAAATACGCCCAGGCGGGCGCTTCCTCCGCGGTAGACGAAGAGCTTGCCAGACTGAAAGCAGAGATGGGCCTGTAACCGGTCAGCCAGAGCAAAGGGGAGAGCGAAGCCGCTCTCCCCTTTTTATTGCGCCTGTTTCCGGTAGACACTGGGCGATATGCCGGTGTATTTCTTGAAAATATAGCTGAAATAGTGCGGCTCATTGTAGCCGATGGCGTAGGCGATATCGGCGAGCCGTAGGTCGGTCTCGCGCAGCAGGCGTTTGCTCTGCTCGACGCGGAACCGCGTCAGGTATTCCACAAAGGTCTGCCCCATCTGCTGGGAAAATACCGTGCTGAAATGGTTGGGGCTGAAGCCCACCTCGGCCGCCACCGTGTTGAGCGAAAGGTCGTTGTCCGCAAAATGCCGGCGGATATAGTCCTTGGCGCGCTGCAGCTCCTCCCCGTACCGCACGCCTTGCTTGCGGTCGCGCTGCAGGATGACGGCCTCCACCAGCGAGCGGGCAAAGGCAAGCGTGTCCGGATAGGTCACAACGGCTTTCATCAGGGTATCGCTGTTTCCCGCGTCCCGCAGGATGGCAGGCTGCTCCGCGTCGATGCTCTGCAGCAGGCGCATGGAGGAAACGACCAGATCGGCCAGCAGGTAATACCGGTACAATAGGCTGGAGCCGTTTTCCTCGCGCGCGGAGCCGAAGTGGTGCTCGAGCAGGAAATCGATATCCTCCTGCGACACATGGCGCAGCCGTTCCGCAAGCGGGACCGCTTCGGTGAAATCGAACTGGGGGAACAGGCCGTGCTCCAGATCAAGCGCGCTGAGGATCGAGCCGTGCGGCTGGCCGACCAGCCCGCCGAGCGAGCGCCTGGCATCCTGATAGGAGCGCGGCAGCTCGCTCAACCGCGGCACAATCGAGCCGATGCCGGCGGAAAGGCTGGCGTTCATCATGCGCTCGGCCTCGTGTTTGAGCGCCTGCGCGGTTTCATAGGCGGTTTCGAGGAGCGCGTCATTTTCCCCGGCCTTGAGCAGCAGGAGGAAGCCGTCCCCGCGGCCGCACCACAGGATATCCTCCCGTTCGTCGAGCATGCGGCCGAGCAGCAGGCAGAACTGGCGGCGCAGCAGACTTTCCGAAACATCCCCTGTATCCGAGCGGATGTCCAGGCAGCAGATCAGATATTGCCGCGCGGCGAGCGAAAGGCCAAGCTTTTCCGCCCGCGCCAGCGCGTCCGAAGCGGAAAAGACCTCGTCCAGCAGCTCGTTGAGGAAATGGCTGACCATTACCCCGCGTTTGTGTGCGGAGGCGTTTTCCGTATCCAGGCCGGTGAAATAAGAGGCGCGCTCCTCCTCGATTTTGCGCGCGGTCTTTTCCAGGCTGCCCAGAAGCTGCGGCATGGTGACCGGCTTGAGGATGTATTCATCCACGCCGAGCGAGACCGCCTTGCGCGCGTATTCAAATTCGTCGTGGCCGCTCAGGATGAGGATATGCACCCAGGGCATTTTCGCGCGGATCATTTCGCACAGCTCCAGGCCGTCCAGAAAGGGCATGCGGATATCGGTCAGCAGGATATCCGGTTTAAGCTCCTGGATCATGGGCAGGGCCAGCTCGCCATCCGAGGCTTCCCCGCAGATGGCGTATTGGTTTTCCGCGCTCTGCAGAAGCTCGCGGATGCCTTTGCGCACGACCTCCTCGTCGTCCACAATAAATAATTGATACATGGCGTTTCCTCCGTCAGTCCATACGGCAGGGGATGGTGAATGATATGGTCGTGCCGGACCGGTAGGCGCTTTGGATATCCAGGCCGGAGTTGTTGTAATAAAGGCGGATGCGCTGGTTGACGTTGTACAGGCCGAAGCCGGCCTGCGGGCCGGCGTCCGAGGTCAGCGCCGCGCGCACCTCGGCCAGCCGCTCCGCGGACATGCCGATGCCGGTATCCGACACTGAGAACGTCATGGTCTGGTCGGGATTGCGCCGGCCGGTGACGGTAATCAGGCCACGCCCCCGCTTTTTCTTGATGCCGTGATAGATCGCGTTCTCCACAAGGGGCTGAAGCAGCAACTTGAGGATGGGACAGGGGGCGAGCGACTCCTCCACATCGATGCGGTACTGCATGATGCTTTCATAGCGCACGGCCTGTATTTTCAGATAGCTTTCCACATGGGACAGCTCCTGGCCGACGGTGATATAGTCGCTGCCGCCGCTCAGCGAGATACGGAAAAACTGGGTCAGCGCCATTGTGATATCCACGACCGCCTGATTTTCCTTCTGCTGTGCCAGCCAGACGATCGTATCCAGCGTGTTATAAATAAAATGCGGGGTGATCTGCGCCTGCAGGGTGCGCATTTCCGCTTTGCGCAGACTGCGCTGGTCCGCAATGCGGTTCTCGATCAGCTCGTCAAGCTGGTCGGCCATGGTGTTGAGGCTGCGGGTCAGGGTGTCCAGCTCGGATACGGAGGGCGGCGCGGCGCGCGCCTCCAAGTTGCCCGCCGCGAGCTGGACCGACATGGCCTCCAGCCTGCCGATCGGCTCGCGGATGTCCCGCTGCACCGACCGGCAGGAATCCACCGCCGCCATGATGATGACCAGCAGCAGCAGCGCGGCGAGAAAGGTGATCGCGACCGAGCAGGTGCGGAGCTGGCCGTTAATATCCGAAATCACGCCGATCTCAATGAAAATATACTCCTGCAGGACGGTGTGGAGCAGGTCGGACACGCTTCGGATCTCGCGCAGGATCTGCTCGTTGGAATACATGACCGAATGGCGGTAGGAGGGCGCGCCCAGCTCCTCCATATAGGAGGACATCGTATCCACAAGCCGCACAGCAGCCTCTACCTGCTGGCGGCTTTCATAGATTTCGGTTTCGTAAAGCAGGCGGTCCAGGCGGGTGGAGATCTCGTCCATGATATGCTCCTGCGCCCCTGCCTGGTAAGCCTGGTTGCCGGCAACGATATCCCAAAGCTCGCTTTCCAGACGGGCGCCGGACAGATCGACGATAGCGCGCGCATCCGAAATATAGTTGATATGCTGGTGGTAACGCGCGGTTGTGGGAAGCAGGAACAGGAGCAGGAGTACGGTCGGCACGGACAGCAGGCCAACGATGAACAGATAGGAGGAATGCAGGCGGCGCTGGATGCTCTGCTGTTTTTTCATGGCCCGATCCCCCCGTTGACCAGCAGGGTCCCGGGGAGAAGCGTGCTCTCCGCGGGCGACCCGCCCTGTTCCAGCATCCAGACCAGATCGATGACCGTTGTGCCGAAATCGGTGAGGTCGCACTGGCCGAGCGCGTTGATTTTGCCATCGGAAAAGGCCTGCATCACGCTTTCCCCGCCGCCGAGGGAAAATATACGCACGTCGCTGCCCGGCCGCAGGCCGTTTTCCTCGAGCGCGTCGATCACGCCGAGCGTCATTCCATCGTTATAGGACAGCACGGTGTCGAATTCATATTCGTTGCGCAGCAGGGAGCGGATCAGCTCATAGGCGCGCGAGCGCATATAATCCCCGCCCACGCTGAAGCAGAGCCGGTATTGGCTGCTTTGGGAAAGCGAATCCTGAAAGCCATCCGAGATATCGTGCGCCGCCGAGGAGGCTACTGTGCCGCCGAGCTGGACGAGCTGGAACCCGTCGCTGCCGCTCTGGCACAGCGTTGCCGCAAGCTGGCCGGACAGGGCGTAATAGTCGAAGCCGACGTGGTAGACCTGACAGGCGCTATCCTGCGGGCCGCCCGCGGCGGATTGGGACAGACGCTCGTTAATCGTAATCAGCGGGATTTCGGCCTCCGCGGCTTCGGACAGGATGTATTCCCAGCCGTTTTCCATTACCGGGGAAAAGATGATGGCATTCGTCCGGTAAACCAGGAGCGTGCGGATCGCGTCGATCTGGTCGGCCTGCGTGCGCGCGGTCTGGATGGTGGTCACCTGGATATGGCTGCGGCGCGCGGCCTGCTGGATGCTGTCGTACATCTGCTGCTTCCAGTCGTCCTCGCAGTCGGTCAGCACAAGGCCGATCACAACGTCAGGCGTGGCTGTGCCGCGGCCGGAGGGCTGGAACAGGATCACGCTTTCCACCAGCAGCATGCCGGCGACAATCGCGGCGATCGCGAGCAGGAGCGGTTTTCTGACCGGCATGAACATTCCTCCATTTCCGTCCGGCGCAGCGGATAAAACGCGCGGCCGCAGCAGCATACCATAATAAAAAATCATATCGGAAACCGGAGGCCGTTGCAACTGGAAACAAATTCCGCATGGGTGTATTGTGCAGGAAAATGTTGTATATTTGCAAAAAATACGCAATATAAATAGGGAATATCGAAAAAATAATGCGGAAAATGAAAGAGGTACGAATTTTTCTGATATTTTTTTGTTAGTGGGGCGGGCTGCGAAAATTTCTCGTAAGTTTGTGCATTTCCATGCGGGGAGCGGACCTTTATACTAAAGCTACGATCCGACAGGAGACGGAGAAGAAAGAGACAAGAGATAAGGAGGCAATATTATGAAAAAGAGAATGCTGTCATTACTGAGCCTGCTGCTGGCGGGCATGCTGACCCTGACCGCCTGCGGAAGCGGCGGCCAGACAACGGGCGGTCAGACCGATGAGGATACGGGTGACGCCCAGGCCGAAACCACGGATGTGGGCGAGGGCATGGTGGATACCTCGCAGTTCAAGAAGGACGGGCCGTACACCATCGGCTTTTCCAACATCTCGGTGGTCAACACGTTCCGCGTGCAGATGGTGCGCGAGCTGGAATACGCGGCCGAGCAGGCGGGCGTGACCCTGTATACGACGGACGCGGGCGGCGATACCTCCAAGCAGGTATCCGATATTCAGGACCTGATGGCGCGCGGCATCGATGCGCTGCTGGTCGCGCCGGGCTCCACGACCGCCACCAACGCGGTGACCAGAAAAGCGATCGACCAGGGTATACCGGTCATTGTCTTTAACTCCGAGGTAGAGGATGAGAGCGCGTTTACCGGCTATGTGGGTACGGACGCGATCGAGTTCGGCTATGTTATGGGTAAATGGCTGCTCAACGAGCTGGATGGCAAGGGCAACATCATCGTTCTGGACGGCACGGCCGGTGCGGGTGTCGGCGAGATGCGCCACCAGGGGCTGCAAAAAGCGCTGGACGAGCTGCCGGACGGCGGCAAGAACATCAATATCCTCGCCACCTATTATGCCGACTGGGCCTATGACAAGGGCAAGCAGGCGACCGAGCAGGCGCTCGCGGCTTATCCGGATATTGACGGCGTATGGTCGCAGGGCGGCGCCATGACGCAGGGCGCAATCGAAGCGTTCCAGGCGGCGGGACGCCCGCTGGTACCGATGACCGGCGAGGACAGCAACGGCTTCCTCAAGCTGTGGAAGGAAGCGCAGTCCGAAGGCTTCAAGTCCATCGCGGCGAGCGACGCCGCCTGGCAGGGCGAGGTTGCGCTTGAGGCCGCGCTCAAGGCGCTGGCCGGCGAGCCAATCGAAAAGTACAACTATATTCCGGTGCCGACGATTACCGACGCCGATATTGACCAGTATGTCCGGCCGGAATACTCGGATGCCTATTGGTGCAACACCAAGATGCCCAAGGAGGTAGCGGACCAGTACTATCTTGAGTGATTGACAGGAAGAGAGGGAATGGATTTGCGACAGACGGTTCTCGAAGCTAAGGACATCTGCAAATCGTTTTACGATAACCTGGTGCTTGATCATGTAAACTTTAGCTGTACGTCCGGCGAGATCCATACCCTCGTTGGGGAAAACGGCGCCGGAAAATCCACGCTGATGCGTATTTTTTCCGGCGTCTACCAGCCGACGTCGGGCGAGCTGTACCTGAACGGCAAGCCGGTCAAATTCACCGGCACGCTGCAGGCGCAGCAGGCGGGCGTCAGCATCATCCATCAGGAATTCAATCTGGTGCCGCACATGAGCATCGCGGAAAATATCTTTTTAGGGCGCCAACTGCGGAAAAAGGGTGGGAACCTTGATTTTCCGGCCATGCGGCGGCGTACAGAGGAGCTGTCCCGCATGATGCGCATGGAGCTGGAACCGGATGCGCCGGTGTGCAGCCTGACGGTGGCGCAGCAGCAGATGGTCGAGATCATGAAAGCGATCGAGCTGGATACCCAGATCATCATTATGGACGAGCCGACCGCGGCGCTCACGCCGGTGGAGGTAAGCTCGCTGTTCGCGGCCATGCGCCGGCTGCGGGACGAAGGGCGGACGATCATTTACATATCCCACCGCTTAAACGAGGTGTTTGATATCTCGGACCGTATTACCGTGCTCAAGGACGGCGTTATGGCCGCGACCCTGCGCACGGAGGAGACGACAAAGGACGAGGTGGTCAGCCTGATGGTCGGCCGCAAGCTGGATAATATTTTCCCGCCGCGCGACGAGGCGGCGGCGGGAGAGGTGCGGCTGCAGGCCGAAGGCCTGGTGATCGCGCCGGGCAAGGGACCGGCGAGCTTTTCCGTTCGCGCGGGAGAGATACTCGGCGTGACCGGACTGGAGGGACAGGGACAGCGGGAGCTGCTGCGCGCGCTGTTTGGGCTGCACCGGCTGGCCGCGGGGAAAATCTTCATTGACGGGCAGGAGGTCCGCATCCGCAGCACCAGGGAGGCGATGGCGCACGGCATCACCTTCCTGACCGACGACCGGAAAAACGAGGGCCTGTGCCTGGACCTGCCAATCTACCGCAACATCAGCCTGCCGGTATTCCGCAGGCTGAAGACCGGACCGTTCCTCACCGTGCAGGCGGAACGGCAGGAAACGCAGCGCTACATGGAGCTGATGAACATCAAGGCGGAAAGCTCGGCCAAGCTGGTGCGCAAGCTGTCCGGCGGCAACCAGCAGAAGGTATTGCTCGGGAAATGCCTGTCGCCCGCACCCAAGGTCCTTTTGGTGCATGAGCCCACGCGCGGCATCGACGTGGCGGCAAAAATCGAGATTTATACGCTGCTTAAAAAGCTGGCGCGCGAGGAACAGGTCGCGGTCGTGATGGTATCAAGCGACCTGATGGAGGTGCTCAACGTCAGCGACCGCATCCTGGTCGTTTACGGCGGCGGCGTCAGCGGCGAGCTTGCAGCGGCGGACGCGACCGAGGAAAGCGTGATGCGCCTTGCGACGGGCGTGGCGAAGGAGGCGGCGGTATGAATCTGCGTGCGTTTATCAAAAGGCATGACAATCTGTTTATCGTTTACGCGATCCTGCTGGCCGTTGCGGTGGTGGGCGCGGTATCCTCTCCGCGCTTCCTGACCGGAATCAACCTCGGCAACATCATGGAGCAGGCGGTGGGGCTTGGCATCGTGGCGCTCGGCCAGGTGCTGACCATACTGCTGGCGGGCATTGACCTGTCGGTCGGCGCGGTGGTCAGCATGTCTACCGCGATCATGTCGCTGGAGCTGTCCGGCGGCGCGGCGGGTATCCTGCTCAATATCCTTCTTACGCTGGCCGCGGGCGCGCTGGTCGGCGTGTTCAACGGCTTCGGCATCGTGCGCCTGCGCATCCCGCCGTTTATCATGACGCTGTCCACCATGTGTATCGTCAACGGCGTCGCGCTCAAAATCCGGCCCGTGCCGGGCGGGTCGATCCCCTACGAATTCATGGACCTGCTGTTCGGGCGGATCGGCATTTTCCCGCACGCGGTGCTGCTGTGGGCGGTGGCCGGCGCGCTGCTGGTCTGGCTGCTGGGCAGCCGCCGTCTGGGACGGAACCTGTACGCGGTCGGCGGCAACCCGACGACCGCCGCGCTTTCCGGCATACCGGTCGGGCGGGTGCGCATGCAGGCGCATATCCTGTGCTCGGTCCTGGCGGCGGTGGGCGGCATTTGCGTCGCCGCGCGCATGGGCTCGGGCGACGCCACGTTGGGCGAGACCTACAGCATGGATTCCGTGACCGTTTGCGTACTGGGCGGCGTGAGCCTGTTCGGGGGCCAGGGCAATATCGTGGGCCTGCTGGCCTCGACCTTTATCCTGACCGGAATCAGCAATATCCTGAACATGGTCGGCGTCAGCTCGTATTATCAGTATGTTTTCAAGGGCTTAATCCTGCTGGTCACGGTGCTGGTGTTCTCGATCAAGGATAAGCAGAAAGGGTGAGGGCGGTGCAAATGGAAAAAAGCATAAAATGGAAAGACCGCTTTGCCAGGCTGAACGTCCCCATCATTTTCTGGGGCCTGCTTCTGCTGGTGGTGATACTGGGCTTTGTGTCCCCGAACTCGGTCAAGCCGGCGCACCTGCTTGACTTTACCCGCCAGGCAGCGCCGATGATCCTGGTCGCGATCGGCCAGACCATCGTTATGATGATCGGCGGGCTGGACCTGTCGGTCGCGTCAGTCATGGTGCTGATCGATGTAGTCGCCGCGCAGATGATGATGAACGACCCGTCCCGCGCCGTGCCGGTCGCGCTGTTATGCCTGTGCATCGGCATGGTGGTGGGGCTGGTCAACGGCTTCCTGTGCGCGGTCATGCATATGCCGAGCTTTGTGGTTACATTGGGCATGAGCACACTGCTGCTGGGCGTGACGCTGCTGTACAGCGGCGGCTCGCCGAAAGGCTCGATTCCGGATAACTTCCGTTTTCTGGGTACCGGCTTTGCCGGAAAGATACCGATGGCCGCAATCGTCTGGCTGGTGATCGCGGCGGTGGTGATACTGGTCATGCGTTTCCTGCCAATCGGGCGGTATATCATGGCGACCGGCGTCAATCCAATGGCAGTGTACCAGTCGGGCGTTGATCCAGTGCGGATACAATTGACCTGTTATGTGCTCTGCGGCCTGTTTGCCGCGCTCGCGGGGCTGCAGATATCCGCCTATATCGGCACCGCCAGCCTGCAGCTCGGCGAGGACTACCAGACGCGCTCGATCGCGGTCGCGCTGCTCGGCGGCGCGGCGTTCACCGGCGGCAAGGGCAGCATTTTCGGCACCATACTCGCCAGCCTGTTCATGGTGGTCATGTCCAGCCTGATCGCGGTACTCAACATGGACGCAGGGGACCAGAATATCATCCAGGGTGTGATCATCCTGGTGGGCCTGCTGCTCAGCGGAATGAAGAAAGACGACTAACCCCCTGCATAAAGGAGCAGAACAAATGAAAGGACTTGAATTTGCCATCATCCGGTATGGGTCGATCTGGAACGATCCGGCCTTTAATGTGGCGGTACCCAATCCGGCGACCGCGCATCATCCGCGGACGGAGAGCGTGTTCTCCGAGTTCCCCGCGTCGTTTATCCTGATCCGCCATCCGGAGGTCGGCTACATCCTGTATGATGTCGGCGATTTCCCAGACGGGGAGGACGGCATCCCCCGTCCGGATTACTGGAAGGAATATTTCCAGCCCCGCATGGAACGGGAGGATTATGTCGATCGGATATTACCCAGGCACGGCATCCAGCTTTCGGATATTTCCTGTATCATTTTGTCCCATATGCATTATGACCACGCAGGCGGCATCAAGTTTTTCAAGGGTACCAAAGCGGCGCAGAACGTGTATGTACCCCGAGAGGATTTTGCGTATGCCTGCCTCTCCACACTGACCAATGACGAGGAGCGGAAAACCACCTCCCCCTATTGGCGCAGCGTCGTCACCGCGGGCGGGATCACCTATCACCTGCTTGAGGAGGACGTTGAGCTGTTCCCGGGCGTCCGGCTGTTCCTGATGTCCGGCCACACGCCGGCGGTCGCGGTGCTGCTGCTGGAGGCGGAAAACGGGAACTACCTGTTCCCGAACGATGCCTGCTCCTGCCGCCTCAATTACGGTCCGCCCACCAGGCCGACCACCATTCTGTACGACAGCCTGGGCTATGAAAAAAGCGTCAAGCGCCTGCGCAGGCTCGAGCGGGAATACCAGGCCAAGCTGATTTTTTCGCATGATCTGGAGGAGGACCGCAGCTACCGCCATTTCCCATCATTTTACCGGTAAACGAACTTCTTTTCTTCTCTTTATACCAGTCCCTTGTCAGGACAAACGAAAGGCCGGATAAACCGGCCTTTCGTTTTGGGAAATAACAAACGCCGCCCGACCTGCGCCGGGCGGCGTTGTTATTCGGGCATGGCCGTCACTCAAGCTGCACCTGTGTGCGGATGCTGCCGGTGACAGTGATGGGCTTGGTCGTCGAGGTATAGCCGCTGCAGGAGACCTGGATGACATAATTGTCGCGGCGGAGGCTGAACGAGGCAACGCCGTCCGCGCCGGTGGTGGCCGCCTTGCCGCCGATCGAAACGACCGCGCCCGACAGCATGGCGCCGTATTTGTTGGTGACGACAACCTGCACGGTTTCCAGTATCTCGCCGGTCATCTTGACCGTGCGGGAGGAGGATACGCTGGTCGTCTGCGAAACCGATTCGGTGAAGCGCTCATGCGCAGCGGTCAACGTATAGGAGCCGCGCTTGACGTATACGGTGGCCTTTCCGTCCTCGTCCGTGGTGGCGGTCTGGGTGGCCGTGCCGGTGGCGGAGTCCGCAGGCGTAAAGGTGACGGACGCGCCCTCGATCGGCAGGCCGAGGTCGTCCACGACGCTCGCGGTCAGCGCATAGGTGGTGACATAGTTGACGCGGAGCGTGGGGTTCTGGCCGTTCGACATGACGAAGGTGAAATCCGCATAGGACGCGCCCTTTTCCGCAAATTCGGAAATCGCGGATTTGTTCAGCGTGACCTGGTTGCCGCTGACCTTATACTGCCAGTCCTCCTCCAGCTCCTTGTTATTGCAGCGGATCCTGCGCAGCTCCGCATCGTTGGCGGGCGTCAGGGTGACAGTGATATCGCGGTAGCCGCCGGAGCTGGTGTTCGCGTCAAAATCGACCTCCTCCGGCGCGATCTTGTTGACCGGCTTGGAGTCCGTGATGGTCAGCGAGCAGGTGGTGGACGAACCCTTGCTGGGTACGAAGCTGATGGTGTACGAGCCCTTGCTCTTTTTGGCGAGCGTTTCGGCCATCAGCACCACCTGGCCGGTGGAGGTGTTGTAGGTGTAGTCCGTGCCGCGTTCGAGCACCGTGCTGCCGAGCTTGATGCTGCTGAGCGTCACGCCGGCCGGTGTGGAGATCGTGAGCGGCACATTGGCGTAGCCCGCGGATTCCTCGTATTTGTCAAACGTGATCTGCGAGGGGCTGACCGCCATCTGGCCGGAATTGCTCGTGATGATGGTGAGCGCGGCGGTCGAGCGGTCCGAGAACGTGAGCTTGGCCGTATAGGTGCCGGCCTCGAGCGTGGTGAGATAGGTCTTGTAAATGCGGATGCCGTTTTTATCGGTCAGCAGGTTGTAATCCTCGCCGAGCGTGAGCGTGTCGCCATCCACGGTGATGCGGACCAGGTCGTCCTTATCCGCGTTGAAGGTAAAGTCATAGGAATGGGCGATGGAATCCGCGTTGCCGGCGTCGAACGTCAGCGCGGCGGGGGAGATGGAAATGCTGTTGGAGGACTGCACGCTCTCTCCGGCGATGGTCGCGGTCACGCCGCTGGCCAGCTCGACGGTGGAGGGCTCCATCACCAGGTCGCATCCGCTGACGTTGAGCGCGGCCTTCTGCACCGAGCCGCCGCCGGTGATCGTGACCTTGCCGTCCGCGGTCAGGCTGTCGATCGTGGTGCTGCCGGTCGTGAGGATGGTGCAGGCCTGCTTGACGTTAACGTCCCAGAGCGCGGCGTCCAGCGTCAGCGAAAGGTTTTCGCCGTTGACGTCCAGATCGGAGAAGCCGCCCGCGCTGATGCCCAGGCCGCTTTCATACAGCATGGCGTCCGACTGCACCTCGGTATGCGCGATGCTGGTGTTGCCCGAGCAGGTGACGGAGAGCGTCTGGCCGCAGGGGTTGGAAACGGTCAGGTCGAGCGCGGACACGCCGTTCAGCACGACCGAGCCGCCGGAGACGATGATCCTGCCCTCCACCGTGACGTTCTGCAGGGTGACGCTTCCGGCGCCGACGCCCTCGGTGATATAGAGGTTGCCGTCGATGGTTGCGCCCGACAGGGTGCAGGGCTGGGTGATGGAGACGTTGTCGGTAACGCTGTTCAGGTCCGCGCCGGTGTAGCTGCCGCCCTCTTTATGCAGGGAGGTGCCGAGGAAATAATACAGGATCTTGGCGATTTCGCCGCGGGTGATGGTACCCTGCGGCTTAAAGGTGCCGTTGGGATAGCCGTTGATGTACTTGAGCGCGACCGCCTCGGCGACGTATGCGCGGGCGTAACTGCTCACCGCGGATTTGTCCGAAAACGTCATGTCGTCCGGATCGGCGTCCGGCGTATACTTGTGCAGGCGGCCCAGGATGGTTGCGGCCTGCTCGCGCGTGAGCGTACCCTGCGGGTCCATTTTGTTGTTGCCCACGCCGTTGATATAGCCGTAATAGACAGCGGTGGCGACGATGTCGTAATAAGCGGAGCCGGAGGGTACGTCGGTAAAGCTGATGGACGCTTTTTCGGTGAAGTCAAACGCGCGGTTGATATAGCGCATGAATTCCCAGCGGGCGATCGGCTGGTCCGGCGTGTACTGGCCGGACGAGGACGGGTTGATGATCTCCAGCTCGTGCAGCTCGGTCAGATAGGTTTTTGCCCAGTGGTTTTCGATATCGGACGCGGCAAGCGCGGCCGGCAGCATGCACAGCAGCATGGCGGCCGTCAGCACTGCGGATATCAGTCTTTTCACAGCGATCACCTCTTCGGTATTGTTATTCCTATTTTACCATTAAAAGAAATGTTTGTGTACTGTTATTTTTTGAAAACGCGGCCGAACCCTGAATAATGTAAAAATCATACATAACTGGAAGCATCTGCCCCTTAATCCATAATAAACCGACAAAATTCGACGAAATACGAATTTTTGTGATAAAATAAAATCCAATCAAAAAAGCGGAAAGGGGATTTATCAAGATGGACATGTCACCTGTTATGGGTACGCCGCACATTTATGAGGAGGACGGTTACATCCACTTCATGCTGCGTCCCGAGGACCTGATGCGGCTGCGCTATTCGGAGGAGGCCAAAACCTCTTTCGTGGATTTTATGGACCAGTGGCTCGACCAGATGAAAACACAGGTTCGCGAAAACACGATGGACGGCTACCGCTACGCGTTTGAAAAGCACATCCGGCCGTTCTTCACCGCGCGCGGCACCACGCTCGCCACCGCGCGGCCGATGGATTTCCAGGACTTTGTCAACCTGAAGTTTTCGCAGGGCCTGTCGCCGACCTCGATCGTCAAATTCCACTCCATCATGCACAAGTGCCTGAAATACGCGGTCGCGCTGCAGATCATCCCGCTCAACCCGTCGGACAACGTGATGCTGCCCAAGCGCTACAAATACCGCGGGCAGGTGTACGACCGTACGCAGATCAACGTGTTCCTGGCCGCGGCGCTGCACTCGCCGGCTGAGGCGGCGTTCGTGCTGGCGGCCACCTACGGCCTGCGCCGCAGCGAGTGCGCGGGCCTGCGCTGGAGCGCAATCGATCTGCGCGCCCGCACCATGGTCATCAACCATACGGCGGTGCAGTCGGGCGGGCGGGTCATTTATGCGGACAGCGTCAAGACCAAGTCCAGCTACCGCACCCTGCCGCTTTCCGACTCGCTCAAGCGCTATCTGAGCGACCTGCGCCGCCGCCAGAACGAAAACCGCAAGCGGTACGGCAAAAAATACTGCAAGACCGACTATGTCTGCTGCCATGAGGACGGTTCGCCCCTCCGGCCGGACTATATTTCGCGTGAATTCGAGCGGGTGTGCCGCAAGGCGGCGCTGCCGCGCATCCGCTTCCACGACCTGCGCCATTCGGTCGCGACCATCCTGCTGCAGCAGGGCTTTTCGCTCAAGCAGATCCAGGAATGGCTGGGCCACGCGGATATCGCGACCACGGCGAACGTTTACGCTCATGTTCCCTATGTGGAGAAAATCTCGATCGCCAAGGGCGCGACGCCCGCGATCGTGCTGCAGTAAAACGCAAAAAGCGGCCGTAAGGCCGCTTTTTACGTTTGCTTTATGCGAATGCGCGGTACAGGAAGGTGACGATCTGGCCGCGGGTGCAGGTATCGGACGGGGAGAAGGTGGTATCGCTGGTGCCGGTGGTGACGCCCTGCTCAACCGCCCAGGCCACCGCGTCCGCATAGTAGTCCGGAACGTCGGTGAAAGCGGCGGGCGCGGCCGCTTCCGGCTTGCCGTCCATTTTCCACATGAAGTCCACCGCATCCGCGCGGGTGCAGGAATAGTCCGGATCAAAGCCGATTCCGGTGGTCATACCCTGCTCATTTGCCCACTGCGTAGCCTTGAAATAATAGCTGTCCCTCGAAACGTCGGCAAAATATCCCGCCATGCTTTGCGGTTCGGGCGAACCCGCCGCGCGCCACAGGAAAGTGATGATCTGGCCGCGGGTGCAAAGCTCCTCGGGCGAGAAGGTGGTGTCGCTGGTGCCGGTGGTGATGCCCTGCTCAACCGCCCAGGCAACGGCGTCTGCGTAGTAGGCGCCGCTCTTTACGTCGGAAAAGCCGGTCTCGGTTTCCGTGTCCTGTGCGGGCTGGGTCGTGGAGCCGCCCTGCTCCACGGCGCGGAAAGCGGTCCGCTGCTCGCCGGTATACACACTGCCGTCGCTCTGGACGCACATTACTGTCTTGCCGGTTTCCAGCGCAAGCGTATCGGCGTAGAGCTCGTATGTGGTGCGCCAGCCCTTTGTTTCATCATAGGTGCTGACACAGAAGCCGCGCGGCGTGTCCACCGTCAGCACTGTGCCGGCAGGAACGAGAAACACGGTAAATTCGTCTCCCATGATAACATCCTGCACGGTTTCCGTACCGATGATCGGCTGGGACAGCGTGTACTGCCAGCCGTGAATATCGGTCAGCGTGGTGTCCCCCGCCTGTGCGGCAAACGCCGGAACGGTTAACCCCATGCACAGAGCCACGGCTAAAATCAGGGAAAGCAAACGTTTTTTCACAAAGAACCCTCCTCTTTTTCTCAGAGAAGGGCCTTTCCGGCTCCCCCTCTGGATGAAACCGGTATGCCCGCCGCGGCGGACATCCTTTGTAAAAAAGGTAGCACAATACCGGCCGTATTGCAAGCCTATTTCCCGCGGAACGCGAAAAACCGCTGCCCCAGGTAGTTGAAGCCGGTGAACAGGCACATGCCCACGAACATGGAGACGTTGTCCCGCACGCCCGCGGCCGCGCCGGACAGGAGCGCGCGGCACAGCGGCTTGGCGATGCCGTAGGCCAAAAGATAGCATGCCGCGATGTTGAGCGCGAAGCGGACGGCCTCCCCCGCGCTCCTTTCGCTGCTCTGGAAGGTAAAGTATTTATTGAGGAAAAAGCTCAGGATGCTGGTCAGCAGGTAATTGGCTGCGCTTGACACCCAGTAGGAGCAGTGGGCAAGGTTGTACAGCCCGAACATGATCGCCGTGCCGACCAGCGTGTTGATCACGCCCACAATCAGGAATCGGGCGAGCTTTTGGTCAATGATGCCGGACAGCCTGCTCATTTGACGCCTTCCTCCGTTTCACGCACCAGATAGACCGGCCGGCGCTTGGTTTCCAGATAGGTTTTGGAGAGGTACTGGCCGAGGATGCCGATGCACAGAAGCTGTACGCCGCCGAGGAACAGAATGACGCACATCATGCTCGGCCAGCCGCCGACCGGATCGCCGAACGCCAGCGTCTTGACCAGCACCACCAGGATGAACACGAACGCGGTCAGGCACAGCAGCACGCCCAGCACGGACGCGAGCGCGAGCGGCACGGTCGAGAAGGCGACGATCCCCTCCAGCGAATAGCGGAACAGCTTCCAGAACGACCACTTGGTTTCGCCCGCCACACGCTCGACATTGACGAACGGAATCCATTTGGTGCGAAAGCCCACCCAGCCGAATATTCCCTTGGAAAAGCGGTTGTACTCGCGCATGGACAGGATCGCATCCACCACGGCGCGCCGCATCAGGCGGTAATCGCACGCGCCGTCCACGATGTCCGCGTCGGATACTTTCCGGATCAGCCGGTAAAACAGGCGCGCGAAAAACGACCGGATGGGAGGCTCGCCCGCGCGGGTGGTGCGGCGGGTGGCGGCGCAGTCGTAGCCCTCCTCGGTGACCGCGCGGTACAGCTCGGGCAGCAGGGCGGGCGGGTGCTGCAGGTCCGCGTCCATCAGGGCGACGTAATCGCCCGTCGCGGCCTCCAGACCGGCGAGCATGCCGGCCTCCTTGCCGAAATTGCGTGAAAACGATACGAACCGCACGCGCCTGTCCGCCGCGGCAAGGCGGCGCAGCACGGGCAGGGTGTTATCGCGCGAACCGTCGTCGATGAATACGAATTCAAAATCGATCCCTGTCATTTCCCCGGCAACACGGGTTGCCTCCTGATAGAACAGGGGCAGCGCCTCCTCCTCGTTATAGCAGGGGACCACGATCGAGATTACAGGCATGGGCTTTCTCCTCTCTGAAGCGGTCAAAGGCAGGCGGCCGCGCCGGCGGCGTGCCTTTTATTCTGGAATTATTGTAATCCCTTGCCAGATTGATGTAAAGAAAAAGCGGCGGTATTGCAACAAACCTGTAACATTATGCCCGCTTATGTCACGATTGTTACACTTTTCCGCCTGCTATTGTGAGAAATGGGAGGAAACGCTATAATTTAATTACGATAATATCCAAGGATGGAAATGACTATGCTCAAAAAAACAATTTCCGCCCTGTTTGTGGCGTGTATCATGGTGATAGGAGCCGCGGCGGCGGGCGCGATTTTCCCCGTGACCCGCACGGATATCGACGGCGTGAGCCGCTCCGGCTATCTGGACGAAGAGGGCAGGACCATACTCTCGTTCGCCTATGCGCAGGCGGGCGAGTTCGCGGACTGCGGCCTGGCCGCGGTCGAGGACGAAAAGTGGCAGACTGCGGTGATCGATCGGGAGGGGAGCCTGGTCATCCCTTATACCGCGTCGCCGGTGTCGGTCGATTTTTCCGACGATATGGTGGCGTACCGCTACGCCGACCACAGCGTTTACTACACCCTGCAGGGGGAGCTGGTCGGCTCCTACGCGGGCGCGCTGGATTTCTTTTCGGATGGCCTGCTGCTCTGCAAAAGCCCGGCCTCCGGCCTGTATTCCTACGTCAGGCAGGATGGCACGGCGGCCTTTGAAGGGGAATACAGCGACGCGGGCGTTTTCCTGAACGGCCGCGCGCTGGTGCGCACGACCGATGGCGCCTATCTTGCCATTGATACGCAGGGGCAGATCCTTTACACGCTGGAACATCATATCACCCCGTCCTATATGACCATTTTCGGCACGGATACGGTTGTGCTTTCCGACGGGACCAACCAGGCGCTGTATTCGCTGGAAAACGGCAGCTATATCACGGATTTCCTGTATAACACGATCTCGGAATTCCACGGCGGCGTCGCCATGGTCCGTCAGGCCAACCGCTGGGGGCTGATGGACACCACGGGCAAGCTGCTCACCCAGCCGACCTACTATTACCTGTCCTATATGGGGGACGGGCTGTACGCGGCGCGCAGCGAGGACGGGTCGGCCGCGGCGGTGGACGCCAACGGCAACATCGCCTACCGCACGCTCAGCTATGTCGGCGGCTTTGACGAGCTGCGCTACGGCCTGGCGTGGCACGGAACCTCGGACGGGAGCCTGATCTTTTTCAAAAAGAACGGCGGCTATTTCGCCAGCCTGAAGAATGCAGAAAACCCGACGCTGCTCAGCGAGAACGTGGTGCGCGTCACACAGGACGGCAAGCAGAAGTACGTCAACCTTTCCGACGGGCGGACGCTGTTCGAGCAGCCGACCTCGTTCGATCTCGGCAAGGGCGTCACGGCGACCACCGTGCATTACGAGCGCTTTTTCGGCTATCAGGCGGATGGGAGCGAATATGGCTGGAACGTGGATTTTCCGGAGATCTCCGGCCTGCCGGATGCCGATGTGCAGAAGAAGATCAATGCGGCCATCCGCAAATTTTTCCTGGAAGGCCCCTCGGTGTCGGCGGAGTATGAGGCGCTCGAAGGCGGCTACGGCGCGTCGCTGGAGGGTTCCGTGCTGGTGGTTTGGGCGAACTGCGTCAGCGGAAAGGGCGCGGGCTCGTCGGTCTGGAACAATAACCTGGCGTTTGATATCCGCACGGGCGAGCAGTATGGGCTGAACGATCTCCTTTCGAGCGGCTATGTGGAAACGGTCAAGGCGCTCCTGCCGGATACGCACGCGTTTTACCTGTACAGCTTCCCGCGCATGAGCACAAAGGGCGTGACCTATTATTATAATGAATATGAGAGCGAAACGCGCCGCGCCTATACCGAGAGCTACCTGCTCACATTCGAGCAGCTGCAGGAGGCGGTCGACCAGTCGGGCGAATGCTATCAGGCGCTGAAAACGCCGTTTGTCCGCGAGACCAGCCTGACCGGCTTCCGCGACGTTCCCAACAGCCATTGGGCCGCGGAGTATATTCAGCAGGTCAAGCAGGACGGCGTTATGCAGGGCGACGCGGACGGTCTGTTCCGGCCGGATGACCTGCTCACGGGCGCGGAGCTGTGCGCGACCATCGCGCGGAGCGCGGCGCTCGAGACGCCGGATACGGTGATGGAGGGCGTCAGCGCGGACGCCTGGTACGCAAAGGATGTCAGCGCAATGCAGGCTGCGGGCCTGCTGGATGGCCTGGAGCTTGACTTTACCGCCCTGGTCAGCCGAGAGGAGGCCATGCAGGTGTTCGCGAATCTGCTTGTCGGAAAAGGCAGCGCGCTGCCGGACGAGACGGAAACGGACGAGCTCCTGTCGGCTATTTCCGACCAGGAGACGATCACACCGGAGTACCGTGCCGCTGTGGCATTGTGCATGCAAAAGGGACTGGTCAAGGGTTATGCGGACGGCACGCTGCAGCCGGCGGGTAATTTTACCCGCGCGGAATTCGCCAAGCTGCTGACGATGCTCTGAATAAAAGGTGAATAAAGCAGCCTTTCTGCCGTGGCTACTGACGCGGCAGGAGGGCTGTTTTTTTGTGAAAAAAGCGGCCGGAAACAGCGGGAGGAGGAGAAAAAACGCTTCCTGTTTTCAGGAGGAACAGAGGGAACGGCGAAAAAGCGTTTTTTTCGATTTGTTGCAAAATAGAGAATATTTGACTGAAAACAGGGTGGTTACGGGGGGGAATCGGGAACAAACCCGCCATCAGAAAAAGGTTCTCGCACTGGTGCTGGCGTTCGCATGCGCGTTCACCATGTTTGCCGGTGCGGCGTTCACGGACGAGGCGGACATTGTCAACGCGGAAGCCGTGGACCTGCTGACGGAGCTGAACATTATCAATGGCTACAGCGACGGCAGCTTCAAGCCTGAGGGAGACGTCACCCGCGCTGAGTTTGCCAAGATGATTTATGTCATCCGCAACGGCGGCAACGACGACGCTTCCGCTCATGCGAACAACCCGACTTCGTTCACCGACCTGACCGACAGCTGGTATCAGGGCTACATCAAGTACCTGCAGAACACCGGCATCGTTGCGGGCAAGACCGCGACCCAGTTCGATCCGGACGGCAACGTAACCACCGGCGAAGCGCTCAAGATGGCGCTCGTTCTGGGCGGCTACCGCGCGGACAAGGCTGGTCTGACCGGCACCAAGTGGCTGACCAACACCGTCACCCTGGCGACCACCAACCGCCTGCTGAACGACGTTAACTCTTCCATCACCGGCGCCTGCACCCGTCAGGACGCGGCACAGATCCTCGCCAACGTGCTGGATATGACCGCTGTCCGCTACTCCGAAATCGTTGAGGATTTCGTTAACGATTCCGAGGACGGCCTTGCGCTGGGCGGCGAGTCGATCTCCGTCGGCCGCAAGTGGATGGACCTGTGGACCAACGTTGGCACGCTGATCAGCATTGACGGCTCCGACCTGGATATCCATATGTCCTCTTCTGACCGCACCGACAGCGACAGCGACGACAAGAATTTTGTCAAGGTTGGCACCGACTACTCGAGCCTGCTCGGCCAGAAGGTCAAGGTTCTGTTCAAGGACGGCAAGAACAACTCTGTTCTCGGCGTTTACCCGATCGACGACAACAACGTTGTTACGGTTTACCAGAACGAGATCAGCGTTGACGCCGGCAAGATCGTCATTGACGACGAGAGCTACTCGGTTGAGACCGACGGCGTAACCGTAATCAAGGACGGCGAAGAGCTGGAGGAAAACTGGAAGGCCGGCGCGTTCAAGGATCAGCAGTCCGCGGACGTAATCACCCTGATCGACACCGACGACAACAACAAGATCGATACCGCTTACATCAAGACGGTAGACGTTGCCAAGGTTACCTATGTTGCTTCCTCGCAGATCATCGCGGGCAGCAAGACCTACAAGTTCTCTGAAGACACGATCGACGCGGACGTTGAAAAGGACGACTGGGTCATCATCACCAAGAACCTGTACAACGACAACAACGACATCGTTGTAGCCGCCAAGGCGACCGGCACTGTTGAGGCCACCAAGGCCAAGACCGGCTGGAAGCAGTACCAGATCGGCGACGAGTGGTTCAACGAAGCCGGCAACAATACCGGCAAGGATATCAACACCAACGTAAAGCCGGGTGTTGAGGCGGAATATGTTGCCGTAAACGGCATCCTGTTCTACGCCGCAAAGACCTCCTCCGGCTCTGACAAGCTGACCGACGTACTGTTCGTTGCTTACCACGGCAAGGATGGCCTGTCCAACGACCAGGCGCGCGTCATGTTCCCGAACGGCGACAAGGCGACCATCAACCTGAAGAACAACTATGTTGTGGATCAGGATGGCGATAAGTCCACCGTAAACGGCGGTTCTATTCAGGACGGCGCGTTCTACGAATACAACAAGTCCGGCAACACCTATGAGCTGATCGACCTGTCTACTGACACCGATTTCTATGGCGATTTCACCTATGAGGGCAAGGGCGACTTGGCATCTGATTCGACTAAGGTGGAGAATGACCGCATCGCTGACAGCGCGGACGTTATCGTATGGACTTCCGATGGTAACAACGCTGTTGACTTCAAGCACATCACCGGCAAGCAGCTCAAGGCACTGGCGCTTACTGTAAAGACTACTCCGACTGCTGCTAACGAGCTGTTTGAGGAGACTCTGGGCTACTTCACCTCTGATGTGGACGGCCTGAACCGCGCTTCCGTTCTGGGCGTTAAGGTCAATAATAATGGTGTGCTGGGTACTGCGTTCGAGAACATTTCCTCCAACGCGAACTACGGCTTCATCACCAAGGACGCTGTCAAGCTCTCCAACGGTATGATCAAGTTCACCGTCTGGACCGGCTCGGAAAATGTTGAGGTCGAGGCTGAGAAGTCCCGCGAGAACGACTTCACCAAGGGTACCATCGTTGGCTACACCGCGATCAACGACGAGGACGGCACCAACGTCATGACCGACGCTGTTGCGATCACCTCTGGTGTAACGGCTGGCTCCATCACCTCCGTCAACTCCAAGGGTACCACGATTGAATCCAGCACGATCACCCTCCCGTATGAGGACCTGGATGATTACAGCACGGTACTCTATGTTGACTCCAAGGCCGGCACCGGCATGGAAGATGGCAAGGCAACCAAGGCGAACAGCCAGAAGGTTGGCACCGACACCTACTACGCGACCAACCTGCTGGTATACGGCACCGAAGTCATTGTAATTGATGTTAACGAAATCGCCGGCAAGCGCTATGGCGCTTACACGCTGCCCTCTATCTCTGGCCTGTCTGACGTACAGTGGCTGAACACCCGCACGAACGACACCGATGAGGGCGCGGCTTACGAGGGTGCGATCATGCAGCTTTCGTTCTACGCTGACAAGGCTGGCACGCTGACGCTGACCAACGTTGCCGATATCGAGACTGGCGACAACGACGGCACGGTTAAACTGTCTGTCACGGCCAAGCAGTACAACAAGTTTGATTCGCTGATCGTGACCGGCAATGGCAACGTTACGGCTACGTTCACCGCTGATGGCGGCACGGTTGTCAACCCGTCCAATACGACCGTTGAAATCAAGTCTGCGGCTCCCGCACCGGAGTATAATTCCGGCGATGACTTTAACGTAAATATCATTTACGAAAATGCAATGGGCGAGACGCCGTCCATGGCGATTTACGCCAAGGCTGATGCTACCGCTCGTGCAACCAACCTGCTCGATGGCACTGTGTTTACGGAAAAGACTCCGTTTGGCTTTATCACCACGGATAACAAGACTGCGGCGCAGGCTGAGATCACCCTCGGCAATGCAGGCAGCGGCGATTATGTGCTGGTAGTAACGGTTGGCACGGTTGAAGATACCCAGGCGTTCTCGGTTGAGGAAGCGACGATTTCTGTAACTCCAACGATTTCTTCGCTTGGCATGTCGCAGAGTTTTGCAGCTACACAGGCGGTTACTACAGCTACTGGTAACACCACTCTGACTTCTTCTGAAACTGGTGTCAATACAACTGCTGATTTTGCGATTACACAAGTAACCGGTAATGATGATACTACTCTGGACGCTGGTGAATCGTGGAAGCTGGTAGTAACTATTAAGCCTACGGCTAACTATGCGTTCGCTGCAAATACTGCAAGCACGAACATTACCCATGGCTTGACACTGGGGAACTCTACCGTAGGTGGTAGCGATCCGGTAGTGGCAATTGTAGACGGAAACCTTGTTTTGACCTATACACTGACCATTACTGCGTAATTAACATTACAAAACCCCCGAGGATATCCTCGGGGGTTTTCCCTTTGTCCAATTTATTTGACAGCCCAATAATAATAGGTCCCGTTTTGTATGTTGCTCCGTACATAGTTTGCGAATTGCTGCTCTTCCTCTATGTAAACGCGGAAACCGCCCGTTTCAATGGTCAGCACCGACCGGCCATCCGATGCTTTAACCGGCTTTCCCGTCAGCGCCAGCCCGCCGTACCAGTGTGTCTGACTGCCGTTCCAATGCGAGGAATACCCGCCATACATCACCATTACGGCCTTTGGCGTAAATCCAATGTTTATCAAACGGCTGGCGGTGCCATCACCGGTGTAGGTACCGAAATAAAGCTCCGCTTTTTGGGTAAGCTGCGTGGTGTGCGTCTGCAGGGTGCTTTCCGCGGTCTGCAGGCGGCTGTCAACGCCGGTCAGCGCGGTTTGGGTCGCTTTCGCGTCCAGCTCGGCGGCAAGCTCGTCTGAGAGCATCTCGCGGTCGATCGTGTCCCCGAACGTATCCACCACGATGCCCTCCACCCGTGCTTCCAGCCGTGAGGCGTCGTCGCAGATTCCGTTCACCGCCTGCCGCAGCTCCTCCGGACTGCTGTCGAAGCGCGCTTTTAACTCGTTCGGCGCGAGTGTAGGCTGGTCGGGCAGGTCTGTGATTTTGTGCTGAAACGCTGTGATTTTATGATCGCTGAATGACATGAAAAACCTCCTTCTGTTTGGGGCGGCCGGAAATACCCTCGCGCGCGTTCCTCTGACCACGCGGGCGCGCGCGTGAGGGGTTCCCTGCCCGCCGTTTGCACCGACACGGGAAAGTAAGCGTCTATCAGAATAGCAGAAACGGGAAAAAGCGCAAGGGCAAGTATTTGCCCTTGCGCTTTCCGTTTTTTCGGCTATTATAACGGTTGCTTACTTTCCCCGCACATGAAAAACCAGACGGGGCGGCTCCGCCCCACGCGCGCCCGTGCGCGCTGTCCAAGGAACGCGCGCGGACGGCACCGACAAAAAGGAGGAAACCATGTCTTTTTCTGACCACAAAATCACGCAATTCACACACAAAATCACAGACCTGCCCGACCAGCCCACGCTCGCGCCGAACGAGCTGAAAGCACGGTTCGACAGCAGTCCAGAGGAACTGCGGCAGGCAGTCAACGGAATCTGCGACGACGCTTCGCGGCTGGAGGCGCGTGTAGAGGGCATCGTGGTGGACACGTTCGGGGACACGATCGACCGAGAGATGCTCTCGGACGAGCTTGCCGCCGAGCTGGACGCGAAAGCGACCCAGGCCGCGCTCTCTGATGAAGCGGGAGCGCGTACCCAATCGGATAATGTCCTTGCCGACCGTTTAACGGCTAACGAAACGCTGACCGCACAGAAATGTGAAATTTACTGCGGCAGTTATGCCGGCAATTGGTCGGGCAACAGTAATGACCCGAGTACGCAGACCATCACACTGGGATTTCAGGCGAAAGCGGTCGTGATTTCCTCAAGCAACGCAAACAGTGTTTCCGGTTACGGCGCAACACTGGCACATATCGCGCTGGAGGATGCGGCCTCGCCATATGTTTCGATCACAAGTACCGGTTTTCAGGTAAGCAGCTACATGAATTTTTCGGCCAATGGTCCATTCCGGTATGTTGCGTTAAAATAAGGGAAAACCCCCTCTTTCGAGGGGGTTTTCTTTTATATTCTCTTACGGTGCCGCTTTCACCAATTCAACCTTAGTTACGGTAACTTTTACCGCACCCTTCAGGTTTGCCGTGATATTGCCGAGAGAGATGCTCTGTTCCGCATCGGAAGAGAGCGCCGTGGACTCTACAACACCAGTAGTCTGCGAAGAAGTGCCGTTTTCAACAGCAAATGTTACCTTAATCTTGCCGTTCTCATACTCCTTGCCGCTACCAAAAAGATCGGTGGTGGTAACCTTAAAGGTCGCCTCCTTAGCAGTCGAAGTCAGAGAAGTTGCACTGCTATCGAAATCTACAGAAGCATTCGACAGGCCTTCCGCCAGAGTTGCGGTAACTGCGCCAGTTGCCTTGACCTCAGTAACATCAACCGTATCGATCTCCACAGTCACACGGTCGGATTTGTCGTTCAGCTTTACGCCAGTGTTGACGATGTCGACAGAGCCGTCAAGACCATCAGCCTCATTCTTCGTCCCAAGGATCGTGCCATTCGAGGACTTGATTGTCCAAGTGTAAGAACCCTTGACAACAAAGTCGGAACGGGTCACATTCAGCATGATCTCGTTGTCCGCAATAACAGAAGCCTTGACTTCTTTGATTGCGTCGCTGCCATCCGGATTGGTCACCTTGTAGGTAAAGTTGCCCTCTGTAGAGGTGCTGCTACCGCCACCCTGCGTGTTGTCGGTGTCGGTCGTCGTATGCTTCTTGCCGTCGAACGCGCCGACGGTATCAACAACCAGAACCTTCAGGTCAACATCGTCAGTGCCGTCTTCATCAACCTGGAACATCACGTTGGAGGAGTAAGCGGTCTGATTGTTGCTGTCAATGTACTTTTCAGCCTTGGCCATCGAAGACGTGCCGTAGACGAAGTCCACGCCGATCTGGTCATCCTCGTCCGCAGCGGAGTCAACGAACAGGACAGCGGTGTCCGCGGTTACGTTGAACTTCTTGTTGTCCACGCTGATATACTTCTTGTCGTCGCTCTCGTTGCCGCCGTAGTAAACGGTGCCATCATTATCGAAAGATGCCGCATCCTTAACCGCAGTCTGATTGGAGGTATCAACATCCGCAATCTTGGCAACCTCGCTTACGTCGCTGATAACGTTGTCGGAGTTGATCGCAGAGTAGCCGATCAGCGTACCCTTGGCGCGGGCAGTCGCGTTCTCTTCGATAACGTCAACATACTCGTTGTCAGTCGTCCAGATCGTGTAGGAAGCATTGCCGTCCTTGTTCTGGCCGTTGTTGGTGACAATGTAAGCGTAGTTGTCGAAAGACTCGCCGCTGATGGTCATGTCATTAGTTGCTACAGACAGCATCATAACACGATCCAGGCCATTCTTATCCTTGGTGAAGAACGCGCCAACAGTGGTAAGATCACCTGCGTTCGACTTAATGGCGTTATACTGCTTGCCGGTCAGCATCTTGGAGCGACCCTTGCTGTCATACAGGATAACCGCCGCGGAATCATCTACCTTGATAGTCTTTTCGGGAGAACCGTACTTAACCTGACCATTTGCAGAATCCGGTGTGCCGGTACCCATATAAGCATAGCCGTTGAATTTGGTCTTGTTGGTAGTGCCGTCATACGGCGTAAGTTCTTCGAACTTCATCGAAGTATCAGCGCCGGAAACCTTGTAAGCCGTGCCAACAGTCAAATTTGCTTTGGTGTTGTCAGAGATAGTAACCAGCTTGGAGGTACCATCGAAGTAACGGATGCGGACCTGATCGCCGTTGATCGTGCCGTTGCTGACTACGACCGCAACGTTAGTCGGGTAGCCGCCCTTGCCGTCGTCGGACTTGATCTTAACGATTACGCCGTTGACAACATAAGCCTTGACGGAGTCGCCGTTGGAAACATCCGAAGCGTTGTCGTCGGAAATGTTGTACCAGGTGCCGTCCAGCTTATACTGCTTGTAGTCGCCGCTGATCTTGTCATTCTTGTCGCGGGAGCCGTCCAGCGTGGTGCTGATGATATCAGCCTTGACAACATCCTTGCAGTCCTCGTACAGGTTCGCGGAAACAACCGCCCAGTCGTCCTGCTCGATGTCCTCGTCGATGTTTTCGTCCTCGAACTTGTAGGTCTTGGAACCAGCGGTGATCTTATCGGAAGAAACGTAAGTCACTTCGCCGACCAGCTTCTCGAATACGATAGCGGTATCGATCTTGCCGTTGCCGTTGGCATCGACGAACGTTACTTCGTCGGTGGACAGGTTGCCGTTGGACTCATCTTCGTTAAGCGCAGCGCCCTTGTCGAAATAGTCAAGGGACTGAGCCTTTTCCGCCTGTGCGCCGTCTACGCTGATAAAGGTCGTGGCGATCTTGGTGCCGTCGATCGAGTAGGACTTGCCGCCGAACTTGATCTTAGCGCCATCCTTTTCAACGCCGTTCATCAGGGTGGTGTAAACCGTGTTGTCCGAGATGGGATAAACGCCCAGAACGTCGTTGGTCTTTTCGTCCTTGAACATGACCTTGACCTTCTGGCCCAGCAGGGAGGTGTAGTCCTCGGAAACCTTGGTAAAGGTCACATCGTCATAGCGGGCGATCTTGTGATAGTTGTCGGAATCGTAGCTTTCGTCCAGCTTGATGATCAGAGAGTCACGATCGATGGAGGTCAGGGTACCGACGTCCGAAGACAGGCCCATGTAAGCCTTACCAACGGTTTCCTTGGCGCCGCCGTTGAGGATGTCGTCAAAGGACTCGGAATCGTTGGACCACTTCACGCGGTTGGTGTCCAGCGTGTTGTAGATCATCTGCGCGGCGTACTGACGCGGCAGGCCGGACTCCAGACCGGAGTTGACATCGTCCAGGATGCCGGCGGAGCCAGCGTAACGCAGGGTGTTGGTCGCCCAGTTGGAGCCGGTCAGACCAGCCTTGTCAGCGTCGTAGCCAGCCAGAACAAGCAGCATCTTGGCCGCTTCTACGCCGGTAACGGTCGCGTCCGGACGGAAGGTGTTGTCGCCGTAGCCGGCGATGATGCCCTGAGACTCGCAGAACTTGATGTAGCCCTTGGCCCAGTGAGTGCTGATGTCGGTCATCTTCGAGGAGTTGTTCTCGTAAGCCGAATCATCAATGGTGTTGTTGCGGACAACGAAGATCATCTTCGCCATTTCCGCACGGGTAACGGTTGCGTCCGGCTTGAAAGAGCCATCGGGGTTGCCCTCGATAACGCCCAGCGCCGTCAGCATGTTCACGGCGTCGGTGGCCTGGATGTCGGCCTCATCCGTGAACGCCGCACCGGCAAACATGGTGAACGCGCATGCGAACGCCAGCACCAGTGCGAGAACCTTTTTGAGATTCTTCATGGGGTTTTTTCCTCCTTTAAAATTTTCAGGCGATTGCTCGCCCTTATTACGTTGACAATCATACCATGCAAGAACAAACGCGTCAAGAAGATTGCGTGAAGTGTAACAAACGGGTAATATTACGCGTCCGTGACTGTCACAAAATACGAAAATTACGGGATTATATATAATAAGGTAAGCGCGCTGCATGGATATGCGCGTTTCGCGCGCTGTGTTGCGCCGCCCGCGCGAACATCTGTACCGGGGGGTGTGGCGTCTTTTTCCATAAAAATCATACAGAGGATAGAATAACCAGAAATTCCGGTTTGTCAAGGGAAAGTGTTCCCCCTCTCCCCGCCGCGCGCGTACCATTTGGCGGGCGCGGAAAAAGGCGGGTTTTGTCGTCCGGCGGCAGCAGGAAGCCCCCAAACCGGCTGGTTTGGGGGCTGATTTCCGCTGTTTTGACCGGAATAACGGCTTTAGAGCCGGTGAACGTGCGGTCATTTTTGATTTTTCGTTCAGATGGTGCGCACCGAGATCATCCCGTCGATCGCGCGGAGGGCTTCAAGGTTGGCCTCGGTGGGCTGCTCGGCCGCGTCCACAATGGTGTAGGCGAAGTCGCCTCTGGAGCGGTTGCCCATGTTCTCAATGTTGCACTTGACTGCCGCGGTGATCGATGCGATCATGTTGGGGATGTTGCGGTGGATCATGCAGATGCGGTAGCCGCCCTCATACGGCACCTTGAGGTTGGGGAAGTTGACCGAATTGCGGATGGTGCCGGTTTCGAGGTAGTCGCGGATTTCCTTGACCGCCATTTTCGCGCAGTTGTCCTCGCTCTCCGGCGTGGAAGCGCCGAGGTGGGGCAGCGTGACCGCGTTTTCCTGCGCGAGAATCGCGTCCGAGGCGAAGTCGGACACATACGCCGCGACCTTGCCGCTTTCGAGCGCGGCGGCCATGGCCTGTTCGTCCACCAGCTCGCCGCGGGCGAGGTTGACCACGCGCACGCCGTCCTTCATCTTGGCGATCGCCTCCGCGCCGATGATGCCGCGGGTGTCCGCGAGCAGCGGGACGTGTACGGTGATATAATCGCAGTTGGCGAGGATCTGGTCCAGCTCGGTCACATGCTTGACCGAACGGGACAGCGCGAGCGCGCCGTCAACCGAGAGGAACGGGTCGTAGCCCCAGACCTCCATATCCAGGCCGACCGCGGCGTTGGCCACCTTGACGCCGATCGCGCCCAGGCCGATCACGCCGAGGCGCTTGCCCGCGATTTCGGGGCCGGCATAGGTCGCCTTGCCCTTTTCCGCGGCGGGGCCGATGTCCGGCGTGCCGGCAAGGCCCTTGACCCAGTTCGCGCCCTGCACCACCTTGCGGGAGGCCAGCAGCAGCGCGCAGATGACCAGCTCCTTGACCGCGTTGGCGTTCGCGCCCGGGGTGTTGAACACCACGATGCCCTCTTCGGCGCAGCGGTCGAGGGGGATGTTGTTCACGCCCGCGCCCGCGCGCGCGATGCACTTGAGGCTTTTGGGGAACTGCACGTCGTGCAGCTTGGCCGAGCGGACGAGGACCGCGTCGTAGTCCTCGAAATCCTCCGAGCAGGCATAGCCCGCCGGATCGAGCTGATCGAGGCCGATTTTGGAAATTTTATTATACAGCTTTACGTTGAACACAGGAATCAATCCCCTTTACTCTTTGGAATGGACGGGCGCGGCGGGCGCGCCCGCAGATCAGGCGTTTTCCGCCGCGAATTTCTTCATAAAGTCGATCAGGTACTCCACGCCCTCGACCGGCATCGCGTTGTAGATGGAGGCGCGCATGCCGCCGACCGAGCGGTGGCCCTTGAGGTTGCTCATGCCCGCCGCCGCGGACTCCTTGGCGAATTTCGCGTCCAGCTCGTCGTTTCCGGTGCGGAAGGTGACGTTCATGTGGCTGCGGGACGCCTTTTCCGCGACCGCCTTGTAGAAGTCCTGGCCGTCGAGGTAGTCGTACAGCATGCCGCTGCGCTTGGCCGCCAGCTCCTGCATCGCCTTGACGCCGCCCATCTGCTCGACCCACTCGAGCACCAGGCCCAGCACATAGATGCCGTATGTGGGGGGCGTGTTGTACATGGATTCCTTATCCGCCATGGTCTTCCAGTCCAGCATGACCGGATACTTCTCCAGCGGGTAATGGCCCAGCAGGTCCTCGCGCACGATGACCACGGTCACGCCCGCGGGACCCATGTTCTTCTGCGCGCCCGCGTAGATCACGCCGTATTTGGAAACGTCCACCGGCTTGGAAAGGATGTTGGACGACATATCGGCCACGAGCGGCACGCCCGCCGGGGTTTCGGGGTCGTACTGGTACTCGGTGCCGTAAATGGTGTTGTTGGCGCAGATGTAGAAGTAATCCGCGTCCGGACGGATGTCCAGCTCGCCCTGCGCCGGCACGCGGTCGAAGTTGCCCCCCTTGGAGGAGAATGCGACATGGATGTCACCGAATTTGACCGCTTCCTTATAAGCGTTATTGGCGAAGTTGCCCGTGACGGCGTAATCCGCCTTGCCGGTGCGCATCAGGTTCATCGGGATGGCCGCGAACTGGGTCGTCGCGCCGCCCTGCAGGAACAGCACCCGATAGTTCTGCGGGATGGAGAGCACGCGGCGCAGCGCGGCCTCGGTTTCCTTGATGATCGCGTCATATACTTTAGAGCGGTGACTCATCTCCATGACGGACATGCCGGAACCCTTGTAGTTCAGCATTTCGGAGGCACAGCGCTCAAGCACGGGTACCGGAAGCATGGACGGGCCTGCGGAGAAATTGTAGATACGATTGTCAGCCATAGTGAATAGTTACCTGCCTTTCAAATTTCAACATGCTGTTCCAAAAAAGAACGCAGTATTCATTATAATATAAGGGAAAGATATTTACTACGGGAATATAGCCCAAAAATCCATCTGAAAAAGACGAATGTCTGCACATTATGGACAGAGCGCGGACGGAAGGATTTGCCAAGCGCCCCGCGCGCATGCTATAATAACAAAATACCAGAAATGCAGGCATGCCGGAGAAAGGGGGCCGCGGCCCATGTTCCATCACAAAAAAACAGCCCGGGCGCCGCAGCTCACCCACCGCCAGATCAACCGGCTGATGCCGTTCACGGGCGCGCCGCTGTTCCACGCGCTCCAGCTGCTTGCGACCGGCGATTCCGCGCGCTTCCATATGCCGGGGCATAAGGGCGAGCCGCTGTTCAACAGCTATGCGGAGATATTCGCCATCGATTTCACCGAAACCTACGGCACGGGCAACCTGTACCTGGGCGACGGGCCGATCCGCGACGCCGAGGTCGCCGCGGCGCGCTATTTCGGCGCGGACGACTGCTTTTTCCTGACCGGCGGCTCGACCCAGGGCATTCTCGCCATGCTCGCGGCCGCCGTAGGGGCGGGCGGCAGCGTGCTGCTGGACCGCGAATGCCACAAGTCGGTCTGCCACGCCTGCGCGCTGCTGGATATCACGCCGCATTTTATCTCCGCGCCGCTCATCGAGCCGTTCGCGGTGTCGGGCGCGCTGCCCGTGGACGCGGCCGAGCGGGCGCTGCTCGACCATCCGGAGATCCGCGCCGTGCTGCTCACCTCGCCCACCTATTACGGCGTGTGCCGCGCGATACCGGCGTTCGCGGACCTGTGCCGCGCATACGGCAGGCTTCTGCTGGTCGACGGGGCGCACGGCGCGCATTTTCCGGCGCTCGGCCTGCCCGCGCCGGTCGCGGAGGGCGCGGACATGGCGGTGCTCTCCATGCACAAAACGCTGCCCTGTCTGGGGCAGGGGGCGGTCCTTTTAGCCGGCGCGGGCGCGGATAAGCGCGCGCTGCGCGAAAATACCGCGCTGTTCGGCACCTCCAGCCCGTCCTACCCGATCATGGCGTCCATCGACTTGGCGCGCGCCTACACCGAAGGCCCGGGCCGCGCCGCCTACCGCCGCGCGGCGGAAACCTGCGGCGACCTGCGGGATTATATCGCGCGCCGCACCCGCTTCACCCCGCTGGCCGAGAGCGACTTCCCCGCGCTCGACCCCTGCCGCCTGACGGTCTGCACCGCGGGTACGGATATCACCGGCCGCCGTCTGGCCGACATGCTTTGGAGCGAATACGGCGTGGCCTGCGAGATGGCGGACGACCGCAACGCCGTGTTCATCCTGACCGGCGCGGATACCGGCGCCTCGGTTTACCGCCTGCGCCGCGGCCTGCGCCGCCTGTCCGGCCGGCGGCGGGAGGAGCCGCTTCCCGCGGCGGCCGCGCCCTTCCCGCCCGCCGCGCGCGTCATGCCGGTGCGGCAGGCGTGGTTCTCGCACACCGGCCGCGTCGCGCCCGCCGCAGCCGAGGGGCTGGTCTGCGCGCGGCCGGTCACGCCCTATCCGCCCGGCGTGCCGCTGCTGTGGCCGGGGGAGAAAATTACACGGGCGCACATTGAACTTATTCGGGAAAGATGGTACAATGAAATAGAAGAAATCACCGTGGTTATCTCGCAGCAGAGCGGAAAAGGGGGACACCTTTTATGAAAATGGTACTTGCGATCATCAATTACGATGATGCACAGGACGTAATCAACAGCCTGATGAAAGCGGGCTTTTCCATCACCAAGCTGGCGACGACCGGCGGCTTCCTCAAGGCCGGCAACGTCACCATCCTGATCGGACTGGAGGAATCCAGGCTGGACGCCTGCTTCGACATCATCCGCGAGCATTCCTCCTCGCGCAAGCAGATCATCCCGACCACCGCCGAGCTGGGCATGGGCTTTTTCCCGTCCACGCCCGTACAGGTCGAGGTCGGCGGCGCGACCGTGTTCGTGCTGCATGTCGAGCGGTTTGAAAAGCTTTGATCTCGTTTGACAGCCTGCCGGGCAACGCGGCGCTCAAAAGCAGCCTGCAGAACGCGCTGTCCGGCCGCTTCCCGCAGACCGTCCTGCTTTCCGGCGACGATCCCGACGGGCTGAAGACGCTTTCCGGCGTCCTGGCCGCCGCGATCCTGTGCGAGAGCGGCGGGCCGCGGCCCTGCGGGACCTGCCTGTCCTGCCGCAAGGCGGAGCAGGGCGTGCATCCCGACCTGACGATGATCGACGCGGGCGACGAGGAGCTGAAGGTCGATCTCGCGCGCCGCATCAAGGCGGAAAACGCGATCGTCCCCAATGACGGGGCGCGGCGCGTGACCGTGATCTGCCACGCGCAGAACCTCAACCCCATGGCGCAGAACGCGCTGCTCAAGGAGCTGGAGGAGCCGCCGGGCTATGCGTTTTTCATCCTGGCCGCCGAACAGCCGGACGCTCTGCTGCAGACCGTGCGCTCCCGCTGCACGAAATTCGCGCTCGCGCCGGCCGGCGCCGCGGTCTCGGATGAGGAGGCGGCCGCGCTGCTCGCGCCGTACCTGGCCGCTGTGGCCGCGCAGCGCGAGGAGCGGATGATGCTGGCCGCGCTGGCGCTCGAAAAAACGCCGCGCCGGACGCTGATGGGCGTGCTGGGCATTCTGCAGACCGCGCTGCGCGATGCTGTGTTTTTCGCCAAAGCCCTGCCGCAGCCGCCGCTGCAGCCCGCGCTGGAAACCGAAGCGCGCGCCCTGGCGCGGACGGTACCCGCCGGCCGTCTGCTGGCGGTCTATGACTGGATCGGGGAGCTGATCGGTCGGGTCGGCCGCAACGCCGCGGCGGCGGCAGTGACCTGTGCGCTGACAAGCGATGTATACCGCATCTGCTTTCTATAATATAGGAGGATATCAGCTTTTGACTACAATTATCGGAGTCCGTTTCAAGCCGAACGGAAAGATGTATTATTTTGACCCGCAGGACATCCCTGTGGAGACAGGGACGGGCGTGATCGTGGAGACTGCGCGCGGCCTGGAGTACGGCGAGTGCGTGCAGGCGAACACCGACGTGCCTGACCAGACGGTTGTGCAGCCGCTCAAGCGCATGCTGCGCGTGGCGACCGACGCGGACCGCAAAACGCTCGAGCGGAACAAAAAGCGCGCGGACGAGGCGTTTATCATCTGCAAGCGCAAAATCGAGGAACGCGGGCTGGACATGAACCTGGTCACGGTCGAGTGTACCTTTGATATGAACAAGATGCTGTTTTATTTTACGGCGGATGGCCGCGTGGACTTCCGCGAGCTGGTCAAGGATCTGGCCAGCGTATTCCGCACCCGCATCGAGCTGCGGCAGATCGGCGTGCGCGATGAGGCGAAGATGATCGGCGGCCTGGGTACCTGCGGCCGCGAGCTGTGCTGCTCCTCTTATTTGGAGGACTTCCATCCGGTTTCGATCAATATGGCCAAGGATCAAAACCTGTCGCTCAACCCTGCCAAAATATCCGGCACCTGCGGGCGGCTGATGTGCTGTCTCAAATATGAGCACGAGGCCTATGCCGAGCTGCAAAAGGTCACGCCCAAGCAGGGCAGCGTGGTGGATACGCCGGAAGGGCGGGGAAAGGTCATTTCCACGCAAATGCTGCGCGGCACCTGCAAGGTGCAGCTGGACGACAGTCCGGAGCATTCCCTGACCGAGTTCCAGTGCGCGGATTGCTGCGTGGTCAAGGGCGCCTGCCGCAACCGGCAGAACGCCGCCGCGCTGGCCGAGGAGCGCCGCAGGCGGGAGGAAGCCGAATCCGCCCGTCCGCCGCGCGCAGAGCGGCCCGCGCAGCCGGACAAGTCCGAACGCGCCCCCTCAGCGGCAGAGCCTGCCGCGCCGGAAAGCGCTCCGGCTGCCGAAGGCGCAGCCGGCGACGCCCCCAAGCGCCGCCGCAGACGCGGCGGACGCCGCCGCAGAAAATCCTCCGGCGGGGAAGCGCAGGCGCGCCACGAAGAGAAGCCTGCAGAAGAATAAAATACGCCCCTCTTATGAAAGAGGGGCGTATTTTTATAATTATTCTTTTATATGAATAAATACTCAAATTTGAACTGTTAAGACATGGAAAAATAATCCAGAAATTTCAAAATCAGAAATAAAAATAATTGTTGCAATTATGGCCGATTCGTGCTATAATGCGGCATCAAAAAACAGCAAAAAATTATTTTTGATGCCATCAGAAAAAGGTTCTCGCACTGGTGCTGGCGTTCGCATGCGCGTTCACCATGTTTGCCGGTGCGGCGTTCACGGACGAGGCGGACATTAAGGCCACCGACGCTGTGAACATGCTGACGGCGCT